>NZ_JBPWAP010000048.1:0-40771 GCF_051776705.1 Bacillus cereus group sp. BceL291
CTAATATTAAGAAAAAACATTCAATTTCTTTATATTCTATCACGAATATAAAGAAAGGATGGCATTTTTTACTTTTGGGGATAGTTAACACTTTTAAGTTGATGGGCATGCGGTTCAACCCCAGCATGTACAAATATATACTCTTCTGTTTCAATGTAATGATCTAATTCTTGAATAAACTTTATATGTTCCTCTAATACACGAGAGTGTAAAATCGGTTTTTGGAAGTCTTTCTCATTAACCGCAATATCTTCTTCTACAAATCCATAGCTATATAATGTCTTATCTCCACCATTTCTTTTTACCCAATGGTTCCATGAATGTTCCTCATTTGTCGTTAACGCCTTAATCATCATATCTTCATGATTTCCCTTTAAAATGAGTGCTCCCTCTTCTTTCAATTCTCTTACCTTTTCAATTACAGCACGCGCATTTGGACCACGATCTACATAATCTCCCAGTAAGATTAATTGATCCTGTTTCGCATCATATTGAGCTTCTTCCAATAACTGTTCAAACTTTTTTATCTCTCCATGAATATCACTAATAACAAGAATTCTTTTCATATTATCCCCTTCTTTCTAAACCACTCTCTTTCTAATTATAGTTCAAAACGGCAGAAATTTCTGAACTCAAATCTAAAATCACATTTATTACAAATAAAATGATTATCCTTACAACGATGTAAGTCTCTTGTCATCCAATTCGATAGTTGTAATTACTGTATTTCCTTATACTGAAAGTAAGAAATGAAACAAAAAACAAGGAGAGATGAGAGATGAAAAAAGTAATGGAAGTTGTAGTAGCGGTAGTAGAGGTTTTCGTAAATGGTAAACAAGTCGCAATGGAGTTAAATAAATAATGAAAAGGACAACATTTACTCTAGACCCTTTACTCATATAAAAGAGATAAGACTTCATCATTTCTTTGATCCCTTATCTCCCTATAAAGAAAGCCGTATCCCTTTTAAGGATACGGCTTTCTCTTATTTTTGACTCGTACGAGCTGAAATGCTAATTGCTCTATCTGTTGCTTTGGCAGCTTCATCTAACGCTTCTTTACTATTCTTCCCGTCATACATCGCTTCTAATGCTTTTACAACTGCATCTCTTGATTCTGGGAATACACTAATTAAAGCACCTTGTGTTGCTGGAGATTGCTTCGTTGCTTGCAGTTGATCTACTGTTACTTTCAACTGTGGGTATTTTTCATATTGCTCTTTTACTAATGGCTCATTATATGCATCTGGATTAATTGAGAAATAGCCTGTTGCAGTATGCCATTTTGCTTGTACGTCTGGCTTCGTTAAATATTTCATAAAGTCCCAAGCACCTTGTTGCGTTTCTTCTGAAACCATATTCGTCATCCATAATGATGCTCCACCAATAACAACACCATTTTGTTTCGAATCCTCTGGATACGGAATATATGAAACACCTACATTAAACTTAGATGCATCAATTAAATCACGAACACCTGCTGAAGAATCTAAATACATAGCAACTTGTCCAGACTGGAACGCGGCACGAATATCATCCCAACTTGCTCCATACTTTCCAAGTGCGCCAGCTTTATTTAAATCATCTAACATTCCAAATACTTTCTGTCCTTCTTTACCGTTAAATACCGCCTTTTTTGCAGCATCCTTACGGCCGTTTTCGTTATCTACATATAAAGCACCTTGTGTCGCTAACAATTCTTCAAAGAACCAACCGTAGTTAAGCATGGAGAATCCATATTGTTTTACATTTCCGCCTTCTTTAATCGTTAACTTTTTCGCTGCTTCTTGTAATTCCGCATATGTTTTCGGAGCTTTCTCTGGATCTAAGCCCGCCTTTGCGAAAGCATCTTTATTATAAATTAATACTGGTGTAGATGAATTAAATGGCATAGAATACATTTTTCCATCAACTGAATAATAATTTGTAATTGCTTTTTCTAATTTTGACGTATCGTACTTATCTTTTTTTATCCAGCTATCAATTGGTGTGATTTTTTTACTATCAATCATATATTTCGTTGTAATTTCACTCGATTGAACTAGAGCTGGCGCTTCTTTCGTTGCAGACATCGTTCTAAATTTCGTTAAAGACTCTTCATATGTTCCTTGGAACTCTGCCTTTATCTCATATTTATTTTGTGACTTATTATAGTCTGCAACAAGACCATCTAGTACTCCTTGTGTTTTTCCACCCATCGCATGCCAGAAGCGAATTACAGTTTTATCACCATTTTTTTCAACTGGTGCTACTTTTGCCTGTGCTTCAGGTTTTCCTTCTGTTTTACTATTTGAACAAGCGGCACTAGATAATGCCATTGTTGCTGCCATTAATAGAGCAGCACCTTTTTTAACTAGACTCATTTAAATCTCACCTTCTCTTAGTTATTTAATTGCACCTTTTGTTAATCCTTGTTGTAATTGCTTTTGCCCTAAAAATAGTAAAATCAATGTTGGAATAACGATAACCGTAACACCGGCCATTACGCTTCCCCAATCAGTTGCAACTTCTTGAGACTGAAGCTGCTTCACACCGATTTGCACTGTTCTTACTTTTTCATCAGTGGTCACTAAAAGTGGCCATAAATACATATTCCATGTTGTTAAAAAGCTATATACTCCAAGCGTAATAAAACTCGTTTTACAATACGGAATTACAACGCTGAATAGAAATCTTATATTTCCAATCCCTTCAATAAACGCAGCTTCTTTTAGTTCATTCGGAAGTGTCATAAAATGTTGACGTAACAAGAAAATACCGAAAGCTGTTGCAAAAAACGGCACTGTCATCCCGGCGAAACTATTGATCCAGCCAAAGTTTTGAATCGTTAAAAAGTTAGGCACCATCGTTGCTTCCCACGGAATCAGCATCGTTGAAATAAACAGGAAGAAAATTAAGTTTCTCCCTTTAAACTGAAGAAAAACAAAAGCATAAGCTGCTAAACTTGATACGATAAGTTGTCCAATCATAACGACTGTCGATACAATTAAACTGTTATATAAGTATGTAAAAAGTGGTACTTTTTGAAAAATATTAATGAAATTATCAAAAGTAAACTGGGTCGGAAATAACCTTCTCATTTGAATATCGTCTGGTGTCATAAAACTTATTAAAAATGCATACAGTACAGGAAAAAATACCATTACTGCACTAATAATGAGCAGCATGTATAATAGGAAATTTTGTTTCCACTGTTTAACAATCATTTATAATGCACCTTTCTCTCAGCAAACTTAAATTGAAGTAATGTAGCAAGAAAAATGAAAACAAATAATACCATTGCTTGTGCACTTGCTGTTCCAAATTGATGATTCACAAACGCCTCTTTGTAAATCGAGTACACAATCAAATTCGTTGCATCATTTGGTCCACCGTGCGTTAAAATATCAATTTGTCCAAAGCTTTGGAACGCACTAATTAATGTTACTGTTACAATAAAGAATAAAGTTGGTGATAGCATCGGTAATGTAACACGGCGAAGTTTATATAAATAACTAGCACCATCTATAGATGCACTCTCATATAACGACGTATCGATATTTTGTAAACCACCTAATATAACTAAAAATGCAAAACCTGTATTCACCCAAACTGTTGTAACTGATACAGAGAATAGTGCCCAGTCCGGACTCGTTAACCATGCGATTGCAGGAAGGTTCATAGAGGCTAATATATTATTAAATAATCCTACACTTGGATGAAATAAAAATAGCCAAATCACTGCACTAGCAGCTACTGATATTCCCATCGTCGAAGAAAACAGAACTCGGAATAACCCAATACCTCTTACTTTTCCATTTGCAATCAATGCAAGAAACAAAGCAAATATAATACTCGTAGGCACTGTATATAAAACAAATAATAAAGTTGATTTTATACTTTTGTAGAAGGCTGGATCAGAGAATAAGTATTGATAATTTTCTAAGCCAACGAAAAGATTAGCTTCCCCATGTATATCGGTTAAATAAAAGCTATAGTAAATTGTCCTAAACAATGGATAGAACAAAAAAATCGAAAATAACAAAATAGATGGCGCCAAAAACAATAATCCTATTCTTAAATCTTTCGTTCTCCCCCATAATTTTTTCTTTTTTGACACCTTTGTTTGAACTGGTAACTTACTTACTTCGATCATTATTTCGCCACCACTTTCAACTCTTCTTCAGCTACCACTTTTAAGCGTTCATTCGTGTTTTCATTAAAGAAGCATAACTTTTCTTGCGAGAATAATAATTTTACTTTGTCACCTTTGTTCAAGAGTAACTGTCCGATGACTTTCGCACTCCAAGTTGTTCCATTTACCGCAAAGTTCAATATAGATTCATTCCCTAATACTTCTACAGATTGCAACGTCACTTCTTGTCCCTCCTCAGACAGTGCAATATGCTCAGGACGCATGCCTATGCGAATTGTTCCTTCTGGTAATTGCTTTAACTGTCTAATAGATAATGGAATTTGCAATTGCCCTATATGTAATACACCTTTTTCTTTATTTACTTCCCCATCATTTATATTCATAGAAGGAGAACCTATAAAGCTTGCAACAAATTCGTTTGCTGGTTCGTTATATATGTCAAGTGGTGTTCCAACTTGCTGTATACTTCCTTTATTTAAAACCATGATACGATCTCCCATAGTCATCGCTTCTATTTGATCGTGGGTAACGTAAATCATCGTAATTCCTAATCGCTGCTGAATTTCTCTAATTTCAATTCTCATTTGCGCACGTAATTTCGCATCCAAATTCGAAAGTGGTTCATCCATTAAACAGATTGGTGCTTGACTCACAATTGCCCTGGCAAGTGCAACACGCTGTCTTTGTCCGCCTGATAATTGGCCTGGTTTCATTTTCACATACTCTTTCAGTCCTACCATTTCAATAGCTTCCATTAATCGCTTTTGTCGCTCTTCTTTTTGTACTTTTCTTACCTTAAGTCCAAATAAAATATTTTCTTCTACAGATAAGTGTGGATATAATGCATAATTTTGAAATACCATTGATAGATTACGGTCTTTCGGCTCTAGATCATTTGCAACACGTTCATTAATAATTAAATCTCCTGAAGAAATCTCTTCTAAGCCAGCGATCATTCGTAATAATGTGCTTTTCCCGCATCCCGAAGGTCCAACTAAAACAAAAAATTCACCCTTCTTAATATGAACCGATACGCCTTTAATCGCTGTCTCTTCTGCATTTTTATATACCTTTGAAACATTTTTCAATTCAATCACAAGGTTGCACTCCTTTTTTCTTCTTGTATCCATACTTCATAATGACTTGTTGAAATCGCACTTGCTCCTGCATGAATTGCAATTTCCGCATCTTCTCGCGTTTGAATCAGCCCACCTGCAATAATAGGAAACTCTATTTCCTCTACTAGCTGTTTAATTATAGAAGGCATAATCTCTACTGCATTTGGTTTAGTCGTTTTACAATTTTCAATTGATTTAGTAAGGGATAAAGTATCTACAATAAAAATACGTTGAATTGTTTTCAATCCAATTTTATTAGCATTTCGAATTGTTGAACCCTTTGTTGAAATAATACCTTGTGCCCCGATAACATCTTGAATATACAAAAGCGCTTCCTCTGTATTCGTATTTAAGCCTTGTATAAAATCACAATGAAGAAATACATCATGTCCATGTTTCTGCAATTCATATACACGCTCTGGTAATTCCAGCATTGAACCAGTCATAAGAAAAACTGTTTTCGGCAATTTTTTGTATGCTTTGTATCCTTTCCAATCCTTTATCATCGCAATATAAGGTTCTTTAAACATTTTTTCCACCTAACTGTTCTATTTTTATCCAAACTAAAAACACCTACTTACATAGAACGCCTTTCTCCTTATTTGAACTCTAGGGAATAGAGCACACCTAAGAAAGTGGCACATTATATGTAAGTGGGTGTTCTCAACTGTTCTCTACCCTATTTATTTTGTTACCTTTACTATATTACGCATTTATTAAGTCAGTTTTGATAGATTGTTAATTAGGTGTTAACCGAATGTTAATATTCACCATATCACTATTTACATTAATCCATATATCTGAATACAAACGAATAGAACGAAACAATACTTAAAATTCAATCAATATGTAAATTCATTCCATAGTTAATAAGTTTTAGTTTGCTTGCCACTGCTTGCGAAGCAAAGTTATCCCAAGCAGTACTATAAAGTGGAATGCGCTTTTCCTCTTGTATTGATAAGGCCCAGGCTGTAACAACATCAGTACCATATCCATTCCCTTGAAATTCCGCTAAAGTTTCCACACTTGCCTCAGCAGCTACAGGCGTACTTCTGGCACTGCAACAAACGGAAACTACCTTTTCATTTTTTACAATTGCAAAATAAGGTTTCCTCCATTCCATCTGTTCTATTAGATTAGGAAAATTTTCTCGCAAAAGCTCTCTATTCTTCTCAGTTATTTGTATTGTTCTAGTCGGCTTATGTAAATTACTATGAAACATGAAAGCAGGACCCATCCAAATATTTTCCACTGTTCTTTCTTCATTTAATATATTAATAATCTTTGCTATCTCTATATGCTTTGAAGGTTCTCGAATTAACTTCTCAATCTTACTTACCGTTTCATCGTCCACATTACAATGATATCTCGTTATACTCCCTTCACGAGTTCTGCCAAGAAAAAAACGTGGTGCTTTCGGATTTCCTTGTTCATTTACATATTTCATTTTTCCTACTTGATTATGAACAAATAAAACCTCTGCCTGAATTACTATTAAATCAAGTTTTGAGAGCCTCATTTTTATCCTCCTTATTTACTCCATATACCATCCATTCATAATCTATTTTTCATGTTCAAAATAAAAATCCCATTCAAATACACATTACTGAATCCATCATACTAACTGATTTCTTCATTCTGTCTATCTAAATGGGATTATTTTCCGTTTTTTACTCTACTGGTTGTTGTGGCTGTACTACTTCATTCGCTCCAGCTACCCTCAACATATTTACAATATCTTTAAAACCTCTTTTTTCAGCGTATTGCAGTGGCGTCAGATGTTCCTTGTTAGCCATGTTTACATCTGCACCGTGATCAATAAGCAATTGAATTACTTTCTTATGGTTTTCACTACCATTTCCTAATACAATTGCTTCTAATAACGCTGTTCCACCACGTTCATTTGTATAATTCACATCAATATCTGTATGCTCTAATAATTCTTTAACAACCTCTACATGGCCACGCTCAGATGCAGAAATAAGTGCTGTCCCACCTGACCTAGTCGTTTCTTTCGTATTAACTCCTGCATTAATTAATACTTTTACAATATCCGTATATCCTTCTCTACTTGCATAAAGAAGTGGATTACTTTTTTTCTCATCTTTAATTTCAATATTAGCACCTGCACCAATTAATGCTTTAACTGTCTCTACATGATTTTGGTACGTCGCTGCAAGGACAGGCGTTTCTCCGTTGTCACCTTCTACGTTTATATTCGCTCCATCCTGAATCAACTTCATAGCTGTCTCTGTGTCTCCAAGGGTAGCTGAAAGTAACAACTGTTTGTCCATTAAATTTATACTTTTCTCTTCTTTAGATTCTTCCTGTTCTTTATGCTTCTCTTTTTTCTTTTCATTTTTCACATGAACCGGTTTCGATTCTGGTTCTTCTTGCTTATCGCAAGCCACTACCGTCATTAAAAGTCCTAATAAAATACATAATAAAATTTTTTGTTTTCTCACAACTACAGCTCCTATGAAAGATAATGTTTTCTTAACCATTCCTCCATCACATACAATAACTCTTCTTGAGTACATTTATCCATAAGCCCTTTATATTCCTTCTTTAATCGGATTATCTTAAGCTTATACTATGTTTCTCAACCTATTGAAATGATACGCCTGATGGCCCCATCATTAACATTATGAAGCAATTAGTTTAGCACGTTTTTACCACATTTGTATACATTTCTAAAAAGTACATAAAGTGAAACTTTAATTAGTGGGGGTTTTGTTCATCCACCACTAATTATTAGCCCACACCAATCGGGCTTTTACGGGCAGCCCGACTCCACCTAACTTCTTTGCTTTCACTAAATTTTGAGGTGGGGATCTTATTGCCCGTTAATGCGGGATAAATGATTGCTTTAGGTTACTATATTCCATTGTAACCGTTCTTCTAAAAATTTTACACCTTTTCTATATTTGCACCTGAGTAATAATAGAAAAAGACAACTATATAGTTGTCTTTTTCTATTATTAATGATGTCCACCATGATTTCCTGCTTTCGGTTTCCCCATCATCTCTTTATTCATTTCCCATTTATGCTCTGCTAGCTCTTTATATGAAAGAACTTTCCCCTTATAGTTAGATACAAAGCTCTCTGCATCTTTTTTATTTTTAAATGAAATGACATTATAAGCCATCGGTGTCGTTATTGTTTTATCATATACGTAAGTAGCGTCTTCTAACGAAATCCAATCTTTCGAATCATAATCTCGAACAAATTTCTCTTTCGTCTTTTCACCTGAGTTGATCTCCATCCATTTATACATACAACCGATATCATCAAACTTTAACGCTTTTCCATTTTCTAAAATAATTTCTGTTGCAAATTGATTATCTGTTACCCCAATTTGACAAATATCACATTTATCATGTTTCTCATCAATAGCAACAGCTGCTGTTTCCTTTTTCCCACACCCGACTACCGTAAATACGAAACATAAACATATAGCAAGTACGACATATTTTACTTTCATCAATATTCCTCCCTAGAAACCGTATACTCCACGAAAAGAATACCAAAAGGTTGTGTGAGATTTGTGAAAAAACAATGTGCTTTTTGTAATATAGGAAACAAAAAAAGATGTGTAGTTATTTCTACACATCTCTCATCACTCACAACCTGTAATTAATAAATCATCTTCTAATTTAACTAATAATGTATCCTCACTAATTTCCTGTCCAACTTCTACATTTACCAATCTTATATTTCCACTAATCCCGACTGCAATTTTTTTAAGCTCACCGTCATTTTTTCGGATCATCAGTAATTTCTCCCATTCATATACGTAAGAAGATTCATTAATAAAAACCTCCTCTACTTTTCCTTCATAAGAGCTATAAATCTCTTCAATTCTCGTTTTCATATAACATCTACTCCCTATTTCACACTTCACTATTTTCATCTTATTCTACCATTCTTACGAGGAGCAGCTTACTTTTTAAAAATTCAAATTAACTACCATGAACAAAATGAACAAAATAAAAATTATGCTTCTAATGATGTTATTTTTCAAATTATTTACCATTTGAATAGATGCTTTTATTATAAATAAAAAACCTTTTTCTGAATTTTTATTCTATTTTGAAAGCGCAATCATTCTTTTGAGGGGGAAATTACATGTTAGCACTACTTGGATTTGCGATGGTATTTGTCTTTATGTTTTTAATTATGACGAAACGTATGTCAGCGCTAGTAGCATTAATATTAATTCCGAGTGTTTTTGCATTAATTGGCGGATTCTATGCCAATATGGGGCCTATGATGTTAGAGGGAATTCAAAAATTAGCACCTACTGGTATTATGCTTATGTTCGCTATTTTATATTTTGGGATTATGATTGATAGCGGTTTATTCGATCCTGTCATTAGTAAGATTTTAAAATTTGTAAAAGGAGATCCTTTAAAAATCGTTGTCGGAACGGCTATATTGACTATTATCGTTTCTCTAGATGGTGACGGTACAACAACATACATGATTACAGTTTCCGCAATGTATCCACTATATAAGCGCCTTGGAATGAACCCCCTCATATTAGCTGGAGTTGTTATGTTAGGGGCGGGGGTAACAAATCTTACACCTTGGGGTGGACCCACAGCTCGTGTTATGAGCGCACTTGGACTTGAGGCTTCTGAATTATTTACACCTCTTATTCCAGGAATGATTGCTGGTGCAATTTGGGTTGTTTTCGTTGCTTACTATCTTGGAAAAAAAGAAAGAAAACGTTTAGGAATTATGGATGTACAGTATTTAAAACAAATGCAAACAATGGATGAGCAAGCTGCAACTGTCGAAGCCGCAGTGCATAAACGTCCTAAACTTCTATGGATTAACTTTTTATTAACCGCTACATTACTTGTCTGTCTCATACTAGAAGTTATGCCGTTACCTGTTTTATTTACAGTCGCTTTTGCTATTGCTATTATGATTAACTATCCAAACTTAGAACAACAGAAAGAACGTATTGCTTCTCATGCAGGGAATGTATTAGCAGTTGTTTCTCTCGTATTTGCTGCCGGTATTTTCACTGGTATTTTATCTGGAACAAAGATGGTAGATGCAATGGCTAACAGTGTAGTAACTCTTATACCAGATGCACTTGGACCACAATTGCCAATTATTACAGCTCTTCTCAGTATGCCATTCACATTTTTCATGTCCAATGATGCATTTTACTTTGGGGTATTACCTATTTTAACTAAGGCTGCTGCTACTTACGGAATTAGTGCAGCTGAAATGGGACGTGCTTCCTTACTTGGGCAACCCGTTCACTTATTAAGTCCTCTTGTCGCTTCCACTTATTTATTGGTCGGAATGGCCAAAGTTGATTTCGGTGAACATCAACGCTTCACTTTATTATGGGCCGTTGGAACGACAATGGTAATGTTGATTACTGGAATTGCAATTGGGATTATTCCAATATAAGACGCAAAAAAACAGTAGAAGAAATAAAATCCTCTACTGTTTTTTATTATAAAGAAGCAAGAAAATACCGTCTCTCCGGTCTCCCCACACTCCCATATATTAGCTCTGCATGAACTTTCTTCCCAGATATCAAATACTCTAAATAGCGCCTTGCAGTTGATCGGCTTACGCCTACCATTGAACTTAGTACCTCTGCTGTAATCCCTTCTTCATTAACTGTTAACATATGCTTTTTTATTTTCGCTAAAGTTAAAGGATCTATCCCTTTCGGGGCATATTCCATTTCATTTCCCTTCACGCCTCTTTGAGACCATAAATATTCAATTTGTTCCGTAGATAATTGATTGTTTTTCTTTAACTGTATAATCTTTTTTTGATAGCCTTCCAGACTTGCTTTAAATCGGTCAAACATTAGTGGCTTTACGATATAATCTGTTACTCCGCCCCGCAGGGCGTGCCTCACTACATCTGCTTCCGATGCTGCTGTAATCATAATAATATCTGTATCGTGCAAATGATTCCTAATATATGTGACAAGTTCCGTTCCTTGCATATCAGGTAAGTACACATCTAATAAAACAAGCTGTGGCTTCACAAGCTCTAGCCATTCTTTCGCTTGTTCTCCAGTCGTTGCCGTTCCAATTACTTTAAATCCCTCAATTTTTTCAGTAAAACGACGATGAATGTCCGCAATCCGAATATCATCTTCTACAATTAATACTTCAATCTCCTCACCCATTACTATTCGCCTCTCTCTTTCGGTAGTGCAATAATAAATAACGCACCACCTAAATCCCCTTTTTCGATTGCAATACTTCCATTTAAATCTTCTACTAACTCTTTCACTTTTGCTAATCCATATCCTCGCTCTCCTCCTTCTTTCGTCGAAAAGCCTTTATAGAATATGCTAGTAATTATTTCATCATGAATCCCTTGCCCTGAATCTTCCACTTCAATTAATATTTCTTCTCCAATATCAGTTACAAACATCCTTACTTTCTTATCATTCTCTTCATTTTTTTCAATTGCTTCAAATGCATTCGTAATTAAATTTCCTAAAATAGAAACGACATAATTACTCTCAATATGTGGACTTAATTTGTCTAAACCACTTTCTCTATCTAGCATAAAATCAATCTTCAACTCTCGTGCTCTATTATAAAATCCAATTAAAATTCCACCTAGCCATGGATTTTGAATCCGCTTCATAATAAATTGAACAAAATCTTGATATACCGCTGTTTCCTTATGAATAAGCTCTAAAGCATCTTCGTATGATTCTAATTGGATAAGACCTGAAAGCGTATACAATAAATTGTTATATTCGTGCGCTTGCGCTCGTAATGCCTCTGTATATTGCTTCGTCTGAGATAATTCTGCTGTTAACTGATCCATTTCAGATTTCAAACGTAAGCTCGATACAACGCCAGTTACTTTATTCTTTACTTTAATAGGTAGACGGTTCGCAATAACAGCCTGTCCTTTTATATTTAATTGGCGATCAAACTGTTCTTCACCAGTTTGAAGTACATCTAGTATCGTTGAATTAGGAATTACATTTAAAATAAATTCCCCAATAATATTTTGTTGTTTATCTAGCGAAAGAATATCATAGGCTGCTTGATTGACTAAACTAATCATGCCATTTTTATCGATTACAATAATTCCTTCACGTACAGATTGAATCACTGTACTATGCTCTTCATATAAAGATGAAATTTCTTCTGGTTCCATACCGAACATCATTCTTTTTATACTTGCCGCTAAATATATAGAGCCGATTACTCCAATTAATAGCCCTATTATTGTAATCCAAAATACACGCTTTCCATACACTTCTACCGCTCCATGAATATCATCCATTGAAAATCCAACAGACACAACACCAATGATTTCATTTTCCTGATTACGGATTGGAACTTTTCCGCGTAATGAAGGGCCTAATGATCCAGTTGCTTTCGAAACATATGATTTTCCTTCTAATAAAACGCCTTTGTTATCTCCACCAATCATCGCTTCTCCTATTTTATCTCGCTCAGGATGTGCATATCGAATCCCCTCTTTATTTCCAACTACAATGAAGTCAGCCTCTGTATCCATTCGAATTCTTTCTGCAATCGGCTGAATAATAGAAGCTGGGTTTTCTTTTTGAAAAGCTTCCTTTATTTCAGGTATAGCAGCAACTGTTTTCGCAACATGTAAAGCCCTTTTGCCAATTTGCTCTTCTACCGTTTCAGATAATATGTAATAAAATAAATAACTCGTTAGCATAAGTACAACTAAAATAAGTGTACTAATAGTTAATGTAATTCTCGGTTGGAGTTTTAATTTTTTTAACTTCAAAACCATTCCCCTAACATGATTAAAGATAGAATTTAAAGAATATACAGTCTCTTTAATTATACTTAATCATAACACGGTTACTCTATATTTCTTTCTTTTTCTCTTCATAAAAAAAGAAACGAAGTAAAATTACTACCTCGTTTCTTAACATTCGTTATTACACTTTAAACTTACTAATCATCTCTTGTAATTCTTCTGCCATTTGTGATAAATGGACTGCTGCTGCATTTATTTCATCTACTGAAGCTAATTGTTCTTCTGAGGAACCAGCAATATTTTGAACGCTTGCTGCATTTTCTTCAATTGTAGCTGCAATTTCATTAATAGATGCACTTACTTGTTTTGCATCTACCGTCATTTGTTTTGCTACATCTACCATGTTATCAATTTGTAAAACTGTATCATTTGTAGACTTCAATATTTCGGCAAAGCTTTGCTTCGTTTCATTTGCAACTACAAGTCCTGATTGTACTTCTGCTCCAACTTGATTCATAGAGCTTACTGTTTCTTTTATATCAAATTGAATCTCTTTCACTAGTTTCCCAATTTCCGTAGAAGACTGTCCTGATTGTTCTGCTAGCTTTCGCACTTCATCTGCTACAATTGCAAATCCTCTTCCTTGCTCTCCAGCTCTCGCAGCCTCAATTGCCGCATTTAACGCTAATAAATTTGTCTGTTCTGCAATATGTTGAATCACTTCAAGGATTGCTCCAATTTGTTTCGACTTATCGTCTAACAAACCAATGATTTTGTCTGACTGTGAAACAGACTCATGAATTAATTGCATTTGATTCACAGTTTGTTCAACTAACTTCCCACCATTTTCAGCTTTTTTCTTCGTATACATAGAGGCTGTAGATACTAATGAAGAACTATCTGCAACACGCTGAATTCCTTCTGTAACTTCTTCTAACAATGTTGCTCCTTCTTCAACTTCTTTCGTTTGTATTTCTGCACCACTTGATACTTGCTCTATCGCCTGTGTAATTTGTTCCGTTGCTTCGCTTGTCTGCTTCATACTAGCTGTTAATTCTTCTGAAGATGCCGCTACATGACTTGCTGAAGTGTTTATATTGGAAATGACACTTTGTAACGATGCAGCCATCTCGTTAAAACTTTCTCCTAGCTGCCCAATTTCATCTTTAGAATGAACTGTAATTGACTCTGTTAAATCGCCTTCACTAATCTTTTTCGATGAGATAACAAGTTGTTTTAACGGACTAATAATAGAAGCAATTATGAAGTAAATTAAAATCCCACCAATTACTAATGAAATACCAATAACAGTTATTGTTTTATAGAAAATAGGGTTAGCTGCTTCGATAATTTCTTTTGAAGGCATAATTCCTGCTATTTTCCATCCAGTCTGCTTATTTGTTATAAAGGTAATATTGCGATCATCACCATCAAGTTTGAATTTAAAATCACCTGTTTCTTGTTTATACAATTCCTTCTCCACTTTTTCTTCTACCTTGTCACCTGGCTTCATCGTCGGATGCGCTATTACATTTTTAGATTGGTCAAAGATTGCTACATATCCTTTTTTGCCGATATTGACCATTTTTGAAGTATTTACAATATCATTAATAATTAAATCAATACCGAGAACACCACTTTTATCCTCATTTTGTTTTGCTATTGTAATAACAATATTCCCTGTTGTACTTGACTTATATGGGGCTGTGATAACCACTTCTCCGCTTTTTTTCGCTGCTTCTTTATACCAATCTCTTTCGGTAGGATTATACCCATCTGGCATTTGAATAGACGGTGATTGAATAAATTGTCCCGTACTAGATCCCGTATAAACTGCTTCTATTTCTGGATGTAATTTATTATATTCTTCTAATTTATTTTGCACATTTTGGAGCTGATCAGTTCCGTAACTTACTCCATTAAATAACTTTGTAAAATATACTGCGTCTACCTTTTTACTGTCTATCTCCTTGTTAATAACATTATTTAAAATCTTTACGTTATCTTCCGCTGATTGTAAAATTGTTTCATTAAAATTTGTCTTTGCTTGTTGATAAGACGTCCAACCAATTACAATACTTGGAAGAATTAAAATGATAACAAATGACACAAGTAACTTTGTTTTTAAACTACTACTCCTTAATTTCCCTTGAAACATATTTCTACCCCTCCATACCGTTTTAAATGTAATTATCTCACATTTAATTTATTTATATAAATTACACGATTAATTGTATTAACTCTTTGTCTCTTTTTCTATTAAAGAGTTAATACATACCTTTTTCATTCTATATAAATTAAATAATTAAAACAATATATAAAAATGTATATTATTCAAAATATTATAATTCACAGAAGAACCTCCAGTATTTCACTTACTAGAGGTTCTTTCCACCTTACTATTCTTTATCTTTTTCTACTTCTTTTTTCTCATCTTCTACTACAGATACAACAGGTTTATCACTTGATAATTGTTGTACCGCTCCTTTTCCAGCAAATCCTTCTAATAGCTCTTTTAAGTCAATTCCAGAAGAAGCTTTTAACGTTTCTTGCATCGTTGCCATTAAATCAGTTGCATAACCCGCAACTTTTCCGGCGCCGCTATTTTTACCACCGCCGCCTGTATCAACAACTGTAATTTTATCAATGTTACTAAGCGGACTTGCAACTTCCTTCGCATAACTTGGAAGCATTTTAAGAACCATATCCATAATTGCCGCTTGGCCATATAACTCAAATGCCTCTGCAATTTTTTGCTTCGCTTCTGCTTCTGCTAAACCTTTTAATCTAATAACATCTGCTTCCGCCGTACCTTGTGCTTTTTGTACTTCCGCTTTCGCTTGACCTTGCGCTTTTTCGATTTCCGCCTTCGCTAAACCTTCTACACGTACTTCTTCCGCACGAGCTCTCGCTTCAGCTTCAATCTTATATTGATCCGCATCTGCCTTTTTAATTTGTTTTACTTTTTCTGCTTCCGCTGATTGCTCAACAGCATAGCGATCTGCATCTGCTTTTTTCTTAACTTCTGCATCATATTGCTTTTCACGACGCGCAATCTCTTTTTCTTCTAACTCGATTTGCTTTTCACGCTCAATGATTTTAACGCGCATTTGCTCTTCTGTAACACCTTGTTGTGCTTTCGCTTGTTGTAATTCGTAAGAAAGATCCGCATCTGCACGGGCTTGCTCTTGTTCCCTCTTATAGGACTGTACTTTTAATTCTTTATGTTTTTCAGCTTCAGCGATTTGTGCATCACGTTGATATTCTGCTTCTTTTGCCTCTTTTTCAGCACGTGCTTTTTCAATACGTGCTTCTTTTTCACGCTCTGCGTTCGCAATTGTTGCATCACGCTTAACGGTCGCAATTTGCGGCTGACCAAGCGCATCTAAGTATCCGTTTTTATCCATTATTTCTTTAATTGTGAAAGAAACAATGCGAAGTCCCATCTTCTTTAAATCTGTAGAAGCTACTTCATGTACCTTTTGAGCAAATTGCTCTCTATTACTATACGCATCCTCTACTGTCATAGAAGATAAGATTGCACGTAAGTGACCTTCTAAAACCTCTTTTGCTTCTACTTTTAACTCTTCTGTTTCTTTTCCTAAATATTGCTCAGCTGCAGTAGATACTTCTTCAATTGTAGAACCTACTTTAATAATAGAAACACCATTTACTGTAACTGGAACACCTTGCTTCGTATACGTATCACGTGTACCAACTTCTAATTTGTAGTTTAATAGGCTTAAAGGTTCTGCTCTTTGCATAATTGGAACTACGAAAGTACCGCCCCCGCGGATAATCTTAATCTTCTTTCCATCATCAGTGGTAACAACATTCTTTCCTCCACCAAGCCAGTTCCCTGTAACAATTAACGCTTCATCTGGACCAACCGTACGATACTTCGTAATGAATACTAAAATGAGTAGAATTAAAATTGCGAGTAAAACTCCACCGATAATTAATGGAATCGTCATGTAAATTCCCCCTTATAATTTTGGTTTTTTTAAAGAATAAGCGATGTTTTGTACAAGTAAAACACCATCTTGGACTCCCTCGATAATAACTTCAGTTCCTTGTGAAATATCTTTTTTCCCAATTGTTTTAGCTGGGATTGCATTACTTCCAAATTGAGAGGAGATTAGTACTTCTCCAAATCCTTCTGTAGGAATTGTCGTAATGACTTCTCCTTTGCAACCGATAAATTCATCCATACGTTGTACGGTATTTTGCTCTGCTTCTGCAATCGGTTTTAAAATTAGTATTTTCATGATGAAAACACCGATAAAAGATATAGCAAATGCAGCCCCAAAAATAGTAATACTATTAAAGGAAAACAAATATTCTCCTATATAACTAAGCCCACATAACATGGCGAAGAAACTAAGTAATAAAGTAACAACGGATACAGATCCGCCCCCAAAACTAAATATCGATTCAAATATATCTCCAAAGAAGATATAAATAACAGTGAGTATAGTAGCAATAATAAATCCATATAAATAAATTGTTTCAAGTGGATAACCAAACAAGACCATTTCTTATCCCCCTTTCTTAAACAATCCCTTTTTTGTTATATGTATGCCCCACCTCTTTCAAAGATTATAGTTCTTAATTTTCAGTTATTTACCTTTTAAAGAAAAGCCTGTAAGACAGGCCTCTAAAAAAGAACAGGAGAAACCTATTGTGACAGGCTCCTCCTAGAAAATAACCGATATATTATATATCTATATAATATACTATTTTCCACAAAAAGTAAAGTTAAACATACATTGGAAAGACACTTATTTTACTGATAATTTGTACGTTCCATCACCATTATAATATTTATATACATACAAGTAATACTTGCCTGGTTTTGCATTAAATTTCGCTTCTATATGATTCCCATTGGCTTGACCGTAAGCTGCATAATTTTGCATATCTGATTCATGGTGAAGTACCCATGTCATCCCAATTCCATACTCATTTAAAACAGAAATGTCGATATCTTTCGCTGATGCTACATTAAATGTATAAACATCAGTGTGGTCCCCGCCAATAAGACTGCCTTTTATCGTACTATTTAGCCCGATACGATTTGCTTCTTCTAGACGATTATTTGGTTCTGATTCTGTTAAACTTCCATCTTTAATCGTAACAGTTGTTTCGCTTCTGCTCTCTTTGCCTTTATCATCTTTTACTCTTAATGATACTTTATAAGAACCTTCTCTTTCATATACATGTACTGGATTCACTTCTGCACTTGTGCTTCCATCTCCAAATTCCCATAAATAAGAAACAATTTTTCCATCTTCATCGTTTGAGCCATCACTTTTAAATTGAATTCCCTCTTTTACAAGACCGCTATAAGGGCCATTTATATTAACCGTTGGAGCTTTATTTTCTCCATCATCTTTTGCGATTCCATGGAAGACTACATCATATTCAAATTCATTTGAACTATTCACACGATAATTGACGAAGTATGCTGTAACAGTTTTGTAGCCACTCCATTCTTTTTGCGCCAATTGTTCTAAAGATTCATTTACTCTTTTACTCATTGCTTTCCAATCTTCTGATTCACCTTTTGTGACACTACCTGTATACGTACCTTCTAATGTAAATGTATTAAAGAATTGAGAATTATGTTTTGTCATTTTTGTATCTTTCATAGGCAACGTATCACTAATTTCTTTTTTCACTTCAGTTAACGATTTCGGTGCATGTTCAGCTAAATAATCATCTGCTACTTCCGGTACATTATATTTATCTTGATTATCAATTAACTGCTGCATATACTCTTGATACTCTTTATTTAACTTAGGATCTTTACTTAGATTTTCACGATATGCATCATAATTTTTCACGTCATTCGCACGAATCAAATCTTGAATTTTATCAAATGTTTCAAACTGATGCGTATATAAGTAAGACTGCAATGCGAACGAGTAATTATAGAAATCCCAAGAACCGTATTTAGCAAATAGTGTACGCTCTGCTGTATAACGGCTTGCAGGATCAGATGATAATCCGCTAATTATACTCTTTCTTGGTACAACGTTATTCGTACGAGTAGATCCTGCGAAAAACTCTGCATTTCCTTCTTGGAACCAAGTTAGCCTTTCATTTTGATACATATCTCCTCTTCCAAATAAACCAGGAACTTCATATCTCCCTTGCAGATAATGAGTAAATTCATGACGGAATAACTCTTCTAAACTATAAATACTTTGCTCTGGTGTACGCTCATATGTAAAGAATGTACCTGTCTCTTCAATATAAATTCCACCGTTGTTTGTTTCATATCCATACAATTGTCTATTTAACTGATATTCATCTGGACTATTATAAATTACGATCGTTAATACATCATCCGCATTTCCTGGCTCTAACGCTTTGTCATTTCCAATTACACGGTGATACTGTGCCTTTACTTCCTTCGCAGCCCAATATAGTCTCTTAATTTTTTCTTCTGATACTTTATCTCCTGTTTTGAACACAATTGATCCATCGTCGAATGTATACGTTTTTGGTAAGTATTGCTCTTTTCCTTCTTTACGTATTTTCTCTAAATCTACTGTATTCCCGCTATAATCTTTACCATTATAATTTGTTGTAATTTGTTCTACCGCAACAAAATACGGTTCACTTAAGCGCGGGTACATATGCATTGCTTGTGTAACAACCTCTAATCCTTTATTTGGATTACTATGAAACTTCCCTAAACGGCTAGCAAAATAAATGCCATTATTAACAAGCCATTTATTTTCTGGCGTTACTTCATTTAGAAGAGCAATACGATTTATTTCATTAATAAACCCATCTACTTTTCCATACCACATCGTTTCATTCGCTTCTTTACGAGCTTCAGTTAAGTACGACTGTATATCATAGTCAATACCTTGCATGATATCGTATATTGCTTGTCCCTTCATTCGATCATTTACATAAGTAGTATAATTATCATTGTATTGCTTTAAAATATTCGATGCGTATTGAACCGTTTCAACATCGCTTGAAGCATTACTAATTAATTTACCGTATGCAGATACGACTGTATCTTGTTCAACTGTACCAAGCTTAAAGTTTGGATTGTTTGCGATTGCTTTTAAAGCAGGTAAACATTTATCCTGGAAGCTTCTTTCATTTAAGTCGCTTAATTCACTATTATAAAATGCAAGATAAAAAGCTGAACGCAGCACTTCAGTAAACGTTTGAATTCCTTTTGAATCATCTTTCGTAAATGTACTACCTCTATGAGCTAATTCATCTATAATGACTTGCATTTTTCCTTTATCTTTATAAAAAGCCTTTGCATCTTCATTAAACTGGAATAAGTCTGTAATTTGGTGCCACTTAATACTGCCTAACGTTTCAACTAATTCTCGATCATTCATTTTGTTTAAATCAGCCATTGAATAGCTTTCTTTAACTTGCTTTACTGCAGTTTTCTTCGTAATAGATGCTGGTCGCTGTGAAAAATCTCCTACTTTTAAACGTTCTTGAAATGATAAAGTTTCATCAACTTTTGAAATATGTCCAACTTCATCTACCGACTTTTCAATTCCAACCGGTTTCGTTTTCAACACGTTATACGGTACTTTTTCTTCCGCTGCTGCATGAGTTTGAAGTGCGCCTAACGATAAAGCCATTGTACTAATGCTAAGCATCACTTTATTGATCTTTGATTTCTTGTTCATATCCTTGCCCCCTATTTTAATATTCCATTCAAGAATTTAACATAAAATCTGGATGTAACAATATAAAATGCAATATTTCATATTATTTCTTCCTATAATTTGTACATATCGTGAACACATTGCTCTTTACCTCCCTAAAACAAATTGCATCCTTTCACATTATAAAAAGGTAATTTTTTGACAATTAAAAACTTAATTGTTATGATTATTATAATTGTTAACTTTATTAAATAAGGGTGGGATTCTATGATAAAAAAAGAAAACAGTGTATTTTATATCTCCTTCTTGCTAACAACATTATTCATTATATGGGGAATTACCCCAGCAAGTTGGATACAAGGCTACGATTTACAAAGTGTTACATCTTCTTTAAACTCATTTATCCTCAATAAATTTGGGTGGTTTTACTCTCTACTTATGACTACAATGATTATTTTGGCTGTTTATTTAGCATTTTCTAAGTACGGTTCTATTCGTCTTGGTAAAGATGGAGAAAAGCCAAAATATAATTATCCATCTTGGCTATCCATGTTGTTTGGGGCAGGAATGGGAATTGGACTCCTCTTTTATGGAATCGCTGAACCGATTTCACATTTTACAGATCCATTAACAGGAAAAGCGGGGACAGAGGAAAGTGCCAAACTCGCTATGCAATATTCATTTTTCCACTGGGGACTCTTTCCGTGGTCACTATACGCAATGGTCGCTTTAACAATTGCATATTTCACATTCCGCAAACAAAAAGGTAGCACTATCGGGGCTACAGTTACTCCATTATTTAATCGATCGAAAAATTCTCGTATCGGAAAAACAGTTGATATTCTAGCTGTTTTAGCCACAGTATTTGGCATTGTGCCATCTGTTGGGATTGGTGCTCAACAAATTGCTGGAGGATTAAGCTATTTATTCCCTTCCATTCATAACACTTTACTTACTCAGCTCGTACTTATAGCTATCTTCGCTGTTTTATATTTAACGAGTGCACAAACTGGCTTAGATCGTGGGATTAAATATTTGAGTAACTTGAATTTCTCTCTTGCAGGTATTTTACTCATCTCTTTCTTACTTTTAGGACCAACTGTATTTATTATGAAATATTTCACATCTACACTCGGTTCTTATATCGGCGCTTTACCTAGTATGGGATTAAATTTAGGAGCATTTAATGAAAAATCTTCTTCTTGGATTGAAAACTGGACTATTTTCTATTGGGGATGGTGGATTTCTTGGTCTCCATTCGTCGGTACATTCATCGCTCGTATTTCTAAAGGGCGCACAATAAAAGAATTTATTTTTGGAGTTGTATTAGTCCCGACTCTTATCTGTACATTTTGGTTTGCAGTATTTGGTGGTACCGCAATCCATATGGAAATGTTCCAATCGCTTGGAATAGCTGATGAAATTGCAAAAAATGGTACAGAGATTGGATTATTTGCTGTTATTTCACACCTACCATTCTCTACATTTTTAACGATTATCGGGTTGATTCTAGTAGCCACATTTTTCGTTACTTCTGCCGATTCAGCAACATTTGTCGTTTCCATGCAAACGAGTAACGGAAGCTTATCACCGAAAAATAGTTTAAAACTTATATGGGGATTAACAATCGCGATAATTGCCGCTATTTTATTACAAGCTGGAGGATTAAATGCACTACAAATCGCAGCTATAATTGCTGCGCTACCATTTTCTATTGTAGTCGTTCTTATGGTTACTTCACTCTTTAAAGAGCTACGAAAAGAAAATGTTAATTTGCAAACGAAAGAAGTGCCGAAAAAAATAAAAAAGGTTATGTAACGATTGGCGCCTCAAATCACTTCTAAATCCGTAATAAAACCCATTCATATGAAATATCATTTTCATATGAATGGGTTTTTCACTCTATTATATAGTGTTGTAAACATGCTTTTTCCTCAAAACCTACTTTCTTGTACAATTTCATCGCACGATCATTATTCGTATTCAAACATAGTACTATCTCTCTCATCCCTTGGAAGGAGAAAATATACTGAATTGCAACTTGTAATAACTGCTCTCCGACACCTTTTCCATTTATATCCCCCTTAAAAAAGACATTATCATAAGCCTATTTCAAAATGAAACTGCCATGATAATGTCTTCTCAAAAACTTATACAATTATTTTACAATATAATAAGATAACACGTTATTTATTTCTTAAATAATTTCTTTCTAAATACAAACATACTCAGTGCTGAAAGAACTAATACTACGCCTGAAAGTAACTTTGATGTATTCGCTTGTCCACCTGTTGCTCCTAATGATTTCTTACTTTCTTCCTGTTTATTAGCAACTGGTTTATTTTCTTTCACAACTTGATGATTCATGTTTTGTTCTTGGACTACTTCGGATGGATTTACTGCTTCTTTTGAACCTTCAATTTCTTTTCCTGTTTCTTTCCCCTCCGCTTTCGACTCTTCAACTCCTGTTGTTAGCTCGTCCACTTCTTCTTTTGGCTCTTCAACTTCTTTTGCAGGTTCTTTCACTTCTTCTTTCGATCCTTCAACTTCTTTTACCGGTTCCTTCACTTCTTCTTTCGATCCTTCAACTTCTTTTATCGGTTCTTTCACTTCTTCTTTTGTTTCTTCAACTTCTTTTACCGGTTCCTTCACTTCTTCTTTCGATCCTTCAACTTCTTTTATCGGTTCTTTCACTTCTTCTTTTGCTTCTTCAACTTCTTTTACCGGTTCTTTCACTTCTTCTTTTGTTTCTTCAACTTCTTTTGTTGGTTCTTTCACTTCTTCTTTTGCTTCTTCAACTTCTTTTACCGGTTCTTTTACTTCTTCTTTTTCCACTATATTCTGTATAACTGTTCCGTTAAACCTTATGCTAATTTCATCAGAATCTAAATCAAATTTATACACCTTTTCACCTGGCGTATTCCATTTTATTACTCCGTTATTAAACGTCCCTCCCTCACTTGTCAATTGAATATTTTCAATACTTTCTCCTTCTAAATCATATACAGGAACTTGAATTTCTTCGTTTATTTTTGCATCATTTAAAATGATATTTTGTCTTCCAACATCAATTGTAAACCACTGCCCTAATTGTATTAACGACCTGACATCACGAATCTCATTCCCAGCTAGATTTAAGCTAAATAAGTTTAGCATGGAACCAATAACCGTTACATCTTTAATATGATTGTCCGCAAGATTTAACCACTGTAAATTTTCCAATGAAGATAGTGGTGTTATATCTTCAATTTGATTATGAGATACATTCACATTATTCAATTGTTTCAAGTTTGAGATGAACTCAATATTTTTCAGGCCTACTCCTTCTAAAGTGAGTTTTTCTAAGTTCGTCATGTACTCTAAACCTGTTATATTTTTTATCTCATTTCCATTTTCTTTAAATATCTCTAATTTTTTAATCTGTAATAAATCTTCTTTTGTAATAGGAGCGTTTAAATTCTCTCTACCTAAATTCTCTTTATTAATATGTTGTTGTAAAGTTTTATCGAGAATTATATTTTCCTTTTGTTCATTATCCTCTTTTATTGTTTCCTTGATTTCGTCTAATCTTTCAACAACATTTTGAATTATTGTTCCATTAAACTTAATACGATTCTCTTCTGGCTTTATATCCAACGTAAATTCATATGTTTTTTCACCAGTAGTCCCCCATTTAACAGAACCATTATTAACTATCCCATCTTCACTCTTCAATTGAATAGTATCAAGTGGCTCTCCTTGTAAATTATAGATAGGTATTTTAACTTCCTTATCTTTTTCTACATTATCTAAAAAGATTTTTTGTCTTTGAATATCGATATATATCCTTTTTCCTAGCTCTTGAACAGGTCTAACATCACGAATTTCATTTGAACCTAGCTTTAAATCATATAAGTCTGTTAAGTGACTAAGTGGCGTTATATCTGAAATATAGTTTTCTTCTAAATTAAGTGATTGTACAGTAGATAATCTTGATAAAGGTTCGATGTTTTCTAATTCATTTTTAGCAAGATCTAACTCTACTAATTTTTTCATTGATGTAATATGTTCAATATTCGTAAGTCCATTGTTACTTAAAGATAAGTTTTTTACATTTTTCAATTGCTCAATTCCAGCAAGGTTATCATTACTAATTTGATTATTTGCCACAGTCAAAGTCCTTAAAGATTTCACTGTAAATAATGGTTTAATATCTTTTATATAATTACTATTTAAATCTAGCATTTTAATCTTTTTCATTTGGCTTAATGGGCTTAAATCTGAGATTTTATTGTTTCTCAAAGTTAAAAACTCAATATGCTCTAACTCAGCCAAAGGTCCAATATCTTCAAGTTCACCATAGGTTATACTTAATGATTTTAATTGTCTCAATCCCGAGATAAATTTTATATTTTTTAACTTAACTTCTTCCAAAGTTAAGTTTTCTAAGTTCGTCATATATTCTAGACCGCTTACGTCTTGTATTCCTTTATTTTTAGCTTCAACGACTATTAAAGATTTAACTTTTAATAAATCTTCCTTAGTTATTGGGGTATCTAGATTTTCTCTATTCAAATTATATTTATTAATATGCCTTTGTAGTTGCTTATCTACTATTACATTTCCAATTCCATCTTGTTGATCCACTTTATCCTCTTTATTTTCCTTTTGTTTTTCTGGAACATTGTTCTCTAAATTCAATGTATTTACTTCAAACTGTACTTGATACTTATTGTCATAGGCCATCGTTGGAATATAAATATGCATTTGCATATTGTATCTTTTTCCTAATTCTCCAACTTCAAATTGAATAACCTTCGTCCCATTTTTCTTTTTGTCTTCTGATATGACCTTTACATCATGAAACACACCTGGAGTATGAATATCCTCTGTTTTCAAGTATTGAAAGAAATCACTATCACTTAATGTTGCTGTTACAATTTTCTTTCCATTCTCAATTGTTAATTTCGGATCCTTTATATAAACAGCTGCCATAGACTCTTCATTCGTTTTATCTTTATACGCTTTAATAACAGCGTCATATGTACCATCTTCTAAACCTTGTCCAGTTTTATTCGCCTCAATTGCTACTGCCGCTAAAGCAGGTGTTGAATAAACAGCAAACGGAAGTGATAACGCCGCCGCTATAATCATTGCATTTATACGTTTTCTTTTATTTTGTTTCAACTTTACATCTCCTCCGAAATATATAATTCGAAATGTAATCATTTCTCGAATAAATGATAATGATTTTCATTATCATTGTCAACTAGGAAAATAAAAAGTTTACAAAAAAAGAACCTCTTTAAAAGAGGTTATGCCATTTTCTCACCTGATTCTTCTCTAAAAAAGCTTTTCATCGCATGAAATACGTCTGCTTTCTGCTTTAAAATATAGTATCTAAAGTTTTCATCTTTAATATTTTTATAGGCTGACATGAGTGTACTATGGCGGTTATACTGGTTCACTTCCCCATACCCAAACATATTACACTTCTTCATTAGCTCTTCAACAAGTTTTACACATCTAGCATTATCTGATGTTAAATTATCACCATCTGAAAAATGGAATGGATAAATATTATAGCGGTCTGGTGAATATTTATTATCGATAAGTTCTAATGCTTTTTTATATACGGAAGAACATATCGTTCCGCCACTTTCTCCTTTTGAGAAAAATTCTTCTTCTGTAACGACTTTCGCTTCTGTATGATGAGCAATAAATTCAATATCAACTGTTTCATACTTTGTGCGTAAAAATCTTGTCATCCAGAAAAAGAAGCTACGTGCCATATATTTCTCCCATATTCCCATCGATCCACTCGTATCCATCATCGCTAATACAACAGCTTTTGAATCTGGCTTTAATACTTCATTCCAAGTGCGGAACTTTAAGTCTTCTTGGTGAATTGGATGAAAAGATGCTTTACCACTCATTGCATTTCGTTTATATGCGGATATCATTGTTCTTTTCTTATCGATATTTCCCCATAATCCTGTTTTTCTAATATCATTAAATTCAACATGTTCAATCCGGTTTTCATCCATTTCTTTTCTCTTTAAATTAGGCAGTTCTAACTCTCTGAAAAACGCTTGCTCTAATTCTAAAATAGAGACTTCAGCTTCATAGTAATCTTCCCCAGCTGCATCTCCTGCTCCTTGCCCTTTTCCTGGCCCTTTTTGTTTTTGACCACCTGATCCATCTCTCGCAACGACATCACCAACTTTGCTGTCACCGTTTCCTTGCCCAACATGTTTATTTTTATCATAATTGTATCTAATCTTATATTCATCTAGAGAACGAATTGGTATTTTTACAACATCCTTGCCATTAGACATAACTATACTTTCTTCTGTTACAAGATCGGGTAAATTATTCTTAATTGCCTCTTGTACTTTTTCTTGATGGCGCTGTTGGTCGTCATATCCTTTGCGATGGAGGGACCAGTTTTCCTGTGAAATCGTATAATTTGGTTGATTTTCTTCGCCCATTCCTTTCCCTCCTTACTGTAATTGTCTTCCTGTATGAACAGCAATCTATAAATTTTGTTCTGTAATGTGCAAGCTAGAATGTTTGAAAGGTAACTGCCCACAGAAAATCATCCCATAAACATTTATAACGTTTTTCATACAATACCCCGAGCATCCTAAACAAAATTTTGCCACTCACATAATAGAAAGAAATATTCAGCCACTGATAAGAAAGAAACACAATGCATTGTTGCACATATTTTTACTTTGCAACATATTGTATTGTGTTGGCTTTTTTCGTATGAATGGTTGGTTACTCTATCATATGCATATTGTAAAAATAATTGACAATAAATTCATAAAATTGCATCTTAATTTATTACATTTGGACAAGGTATGACACTTTATACACATATGAACGGATAATAAAACGCTGTCCCGCAAAATACAAGAGACAGCGTTTTGTTATCAAACTATCTGTTTAACAAGCTACCTACATAGCGTAGTAATTCATTTGCTGAAGAAGAATTATAGCCATGCTCATCAATTAAACGCGCAACAACATCATTGATTTTCTTAAGCTGATTTTCGTCCGGCGTTTTCGTTGACGTTGTAATTTTCACTATATCTTTTAAATCAGCAAATAGTTTTTTCTGAATCGCTTCACGAAGACGTTCATGTGAATTATAATCAAAGCGTTTTCCTTTACGGGCATAAGCAGAAATGCGAATTAAAATCTCTTCACGGAACGCTTTCTTAGCATTTTCTGAAATTCCAATTTGCTCTTCAATTGAGCGCATTAATTTTTCATCTGGACTCATTTCTTCTCCTGTTAACGGATCACGTAATTTCGATTTATTGCAGTACGCCTCGACGTTATCTAAGTAATTATCCATAAGCGTCTTAGCTGATTCTTCATATGAATAAACAAACGCTTTTTGTACTTCTTTCTTCGCGATTTCATCGTATTCTTTTCTCGCTAATGAGATGAAGTTCATGTAACGTTCACGGTCTTCATTACTAATGGATGGATGCTGATCTAGCCCATCTTTTAAAGATCTAAGTACATCTAACGCGTTAATAGATGGTACCTCTTTTCGAATGATTGTAGACGAAATTCGGTTAATGACATAACGAGGATCAATACCCTTCATACCTTCATCTTGATATTCGCGTTGTAATTCTTCTACATCAATCGCATTATAACCTTCTACCGTTTCTCCATCATACAAACGCATCTTTTTAATTAAATCAATATCCGGACGCTTCGGATCTTTTAAACGAGTTAAAATGGTGAACATTGCTGCAACGCGAAGTGTGTGTGGTGCAATGTGAACATTCGATACATCACTTTCACGAATCATTTTTTCATAAATATGTTCTTCTTCACTTACTCGTAAATTATAAGGAACTGGCATTACAATAATTCTTGAGTGCAATGCTTCATTTTTCTTATTTGCTATAAATGAGCGATACTCTGTTTCATTCGTATGCGCTACAATTAATTCATCTGCTGAAATAAGCGCAAATCTTCCCGCTTTGAAATTCCCTTCTTGCGTAAGCGATAATAAGTGCCATAAAAACTTCTCATCGCATTTTAACATCTCTTGGAACTCCATCATTCCTCGGTTTGCCTTATTTAATTCTCCATCAAATCGATACGCACGCGGATCTGATTCTGAACCATATTCTGCAATCGTAGAAAAGTCCAGACTACCTGTTAAATCTGCAATATCTTGTGATTTTGGATCAGACGGGCTAAATGTACCAATCCCTGTACGACGATCTTCAGAGAAGAAAATACGCTCTACAACTACATCCTCAATTCTTGATCCGTATTCTTGCTCTAAACGCATGACATTTAGTGGTGATAAATTCCCTTCAATTCTAACCCCATACTCATCAAAGAAATCATCTCGTAAATGATGTGGAATTAAATGCAGTGGATCCTCGTGCATTGGGCATCCTTTAATTGCAAAAATTGCTCCGCGATCTGTTCTTGAATATGTTTCTAATCCTCGTTTCAACATTGTAACTAACGTTGATTTCCCTCCACTAACAGGACCCATTAATAATAAAATTCTTTTTCTAACATCTAATCGTTTTGCAGATGGATGAAAATATTCCTCTACAAGACGTTCTAGAGCATCCTCTAATCCAAAGAGCTGATTACTAAAGAAGTTATACTTTCTTCTACCATCGACTTCTTCAATTCCAGCATCTTTTATCATATTGTAAATGCGAGAGTGTGCTGTTTGAGCCACCCATGGTCTTTCTTTCACAAGCTCCAAATACTCCGCAAACGTACCTTCCCATTGTAAACGCTCTTCTGCTGCTCGATGCTGTTCAATCTTTTTTAGAATATCCATTATAGCTCCTCCCCCATCTCCTTGTTCAATCGGATTATTATAAAAGGTATGCTAGGATGTCCTTAAACATTCTTTAAATCAAAACGAAATATATAATAGCACACTAAAATTCTCTCCAAAATTCAAAGAAAATTCTGTATAATATAGGTATTAACGTTTTTACACTGCTATTCATTATAAATAAATTCTTTTCTTCTAAGAACCTTACATACATTTTGGGTAATAAATAAAACTCATGAACCGAAAAAAGTAAGGAGGATATTAGTATGAAATTATTATTAATTTTAGGTGTATCACTCACATTTCTTACAGCTATTTTTACATCCGGTTACAATGACAAACCAGGTACACATAAAAAATGATGTGCTTTTAGCACATCATTTTTTTTATTTATAATACATATTTTCCATATCATATTTGGATAGTGGTCGGCTATAATAATAACCTTGTACAAGCTTCACATTCTTTTCTTTCAAAAACTGTATTTGCTCCTTTTTTTCTACTCCTTCTGCAATTACATTTAATTCTAAAGTATGAGCTAAATGAATAATTGCAGCTGTAATATTCGTATCACGTTCATCTATATGTATACCTTCCATAAAAGAACGATCAATTTTTAAAGTATCAATTGGATATGTTTTTAAATAACTTAAAGATGAATAGCCTGTTCCAAAATCATCTAAATGAATCTTTAAATTTTGCTCTTTTAATTGTAGTAACACTCTCTTCGATATATCTTTATGTATAAGAGCTCCTTCTGTAACCTCTATCGCTAATAAATGAGTTGGTACATTGTACTTATTTAAAGCCCGTGTAATCATCTCTATTAATGTAATAGAACGAAAGTGTCTAGCTGAAATATTAACTGCAATTGGGACCACATCATACCCTTTATTTAACCATTCGCGCAATTGCTGACACACTTGATTTACTACCCATTCATCCAGCTTAATAATAAATCCTGTTCTTTCTGCCAACGGAATAAATTGGTTTGGAGAAACAAATCCTAATTCCTTATTCTCCCACCTTATTAAAGCTTCCATACTAGCTATTTTTTTCGTTTCAATATTAATTTGTGGCTGATAATATAAGAAAAATTCATTTTTTTCTATAGCACGATGTAATTGATTTTCTATTATAAACCTTTGTTCACGCTCACAGTCTAATCCACTACAATAAAAATGATAATGTCCTTTTCCTTTTTCTTTTGCTTTTTCTAAAGCAGCATCGACTCTCTGAAATAGTATTTTTTCATCTTCTCCATCTGCTGGAGCCATTACAATTCCAATTGACGCGCTTAAATATACATCTTCTTCTTCGATTACAAAATATTCACTAATGTTTTTTAATATGCTTTTTGCAACTTCCTCTACATATTCTTTCGTTATATTTTCTATCAACATAACAAATTGATCATCGTGTTCTCTAAATAAGTGCATATCTTCTATTTTTAGATTACTTAAACATTCTGTAACTTTTTGTAATACTTTATCTCCCTCTTTATGACCAAATGTATCATTAATACGATGAAACTCATCTAAATCTATAAATACAAGTGCAAAATTTACACTCTCATTTAAAAAAGTATTTAACTTATTTGTACATGAAATTCTATTCATTAATCCCGTTAACTGGTCATAGTAAGCTAAATATTCTGTTCGCATTTCGTTTAATACTTGCCTTGTAACATCTCTCGTAACAATATAAATCCCAACAATTTCACCGTTCACAATAATCGGGATAGTTCTCAAAGAAATATATAGCTCGTACCCTTCTTTATGAACATATTTCTTTGAAACAATTTGTTTTGCTTTTCCTTGCATCGATCCCTTAAATATAATTTGAAAATCTTTTTCATATTCTTTATTAATGAATTCAAAAATAAATTTATTATTTAATTCCTCATACCGGTATCCAAATATTTCATACGTTGCCGGATTTGCATATGTAACTCTCCCTATAGAATCTATAGATATAATTGAGTCATTATTATATTCCAGTAACGACTTAAATAACATTTGTTTTTCCTCTATCTCTGTCTTCTCCTCAATTTGAGCTGTAATATCTCTTGTAATACAAATAACAAATTGACATATTCCTTCTTCGTCGCAGACAGGATTAAGTGAAGATTCATAGTGTATCTCACCTTTTGGTAAATTGACTACATCACAAAAGGTGTGTGCTTTCGCTTCTCTCACTACTTTTGCATATTGCCTTTGCAATATCCCCGCTATATCTTTTGGTAATACTTCTGCAAAGGTTTTTCCATAGCACTCTTCGCTTAACCTAGCATAATCCATTCCTATTTTATTCACATACATATATTGAAACGTTTCATTATCAATAACTTTCAATATGAATACTAAATCTTGAATAGCATGTAATAATCCTTGTCTAATTAAATCCATATCTATCATACTTAAAAAGGTATTTTGATTACTATATTCTTCCTTCATATTTATCTCAACCCGTCTTATCTATTTTTAATCATATATCCCATTCTATATGATTATGTCCTCTCTTTTAAATGTATGATTATATATTATTTTTATTTTATAAAAAAAAGTCGCCATATGGCGACTTTTAATAAACGATTTCTAAATCTAATCCAGGGTAATTTTGTTGACGGAACGCTTCATAAATTAAAATTGCTGCTGTATTAGATAAATTTAATGAACGTACTTTATCTGTCATTGGAATACGTAAACAATGATCAAAGTTTTCTTCGATTACATTAGCTGGTAAGCCGTTTGTTTCTCTTCCAAATACAAAATAGTAATCCTTCTCGCGCTTGCTATAGTCAAACGCTGTATGAGCTTTCTCGCCATACTTTGTTAAATAGAAGAATTCACCGTCTTTATTTTTTTCATAAAATTCTTCAATTGAATCATAATACGTAATTTTCACGTGCTGCCAATAATCTAATCCTGCACGCTTTAACATTTTATCATCCGTTGAAAATCCAAGCGGTCTAATCAAATGTAATTCTGTTCCAGTTGCTGCACAAGTACGAGCAATATTCCCTGTATTTGCTGGAATTTCTGGCTGATATAAAACAACATGTACTCCCACGCGATATTCACCTCTGTTTTTTGTCTACTACGTATTATACCACTTGAGCGAAAAATCTCTACCCATTAATAATATGAAAGAATTTATATTTCATTTGTGGTGTATATTTACTAGAGTCTTCATAGTTCCAATAACGTCGACGGCTATTCGCTGAATGTGCATTTACAAGCGGCATACCATCTGCATCTTTTGCTACTACAATCGTCGTATGATTCCATCTTCCGTCATCCTCGAAATCATAAGCAATGACATCTCCAAGAATAAGTTCTTCTGGCCTCTCTACCGCCTCTGCTCGAAGTCCTGTTGTAGCACCTGACAAATACCAATAAAAAGAATGTGCAACAGCCCAGCTCCAGCTCCACTGATTCTCCCTTTGCCACCATCCTTTACGAATATTAGGATATCCGCTCATAGGTACTTCTCCAGTATGAAGACATTGAGAAATGAAATTCGTACAATTATCAGGGAAATTACGATACATAGGATTTCGGTCATCCCACCAACGCTCTGCATATTTCACTGCCTCTAAACGATTATACTGATAAGAACCGTACTTCTCTTTCGTAATTTCCCTTTCTAATGTCTCACCCATTCTAATTTCTTCTGACACTTCAATAGCATAATCGCCTATAATTCGACTATTATTTAAACAAACTCTTCGTTTTAATTGTTCCTCTTCAATATAAAATAATTCTTTATGCTTAATTAAATATTTAAAATGTATTTGATAATCAATTTCTTGATGGTCATTACTATTTAATTGTCTAATGAAAGAAACATCCGCAGTTGCTTTCACTATATGTGCACTACGTCTTTGAAACAATTGTTTCTTTCTCAGTGCCATTTGTAGTAAATCCTCAGCAATACCATCCACATTCGTTCTTTTCTCCGTTATATATGCTAAAAATTGTTGTACTTGGTTTTCAATCTTCGTTTTTACAACCATTCTGTCTCCCTCCCATATTACAATATGAAAAAGGGAAATATTATCTACTCTTTTTTCTGTGCTAACAATTCAAGCCCGCGATTCATTTCATGAAGCACTTCTTCATCTTTCTCACGTTCCATCGCTTTCTCAATCGCTTCGCCTACTCCATCTCCGCCAATTTTCCCAAGTGCCCATGCTGCCGTTCCGCGTAGTACTGGTCTTGGGTCATCTTTCATAACACCAATTAAATCAGGAATTGCCGATGTTTCTTTAAAATGTGCTAATGCTAAAATCGCATTTCTTTGCAGTGGCTTTTTCCCTCTCCATGATCCTGACATAATCCCATATTTCTCTTTAAAATCACGATTACTAATTGTTAAAAGTGGTGTTAATAATGGTTTAACTAGCTCAGGATCCGGCTCCATCTCAGGATGATTATGAAAATCCATTCCTTTGTTTTTCGGGCAAACAGTCTGACACGTATCACATCCATATATACGATTTCCTATTTTATCGCGATATTCTTCAGGTAGGAATCCTTTCGTCTGTGTTAAAAACGCAATGCACTTCTTCGAATCTAACTGTCCCCCCTGTATTAAAGCACCGGTAGGACAAATATCGATACATTTCGTACAGCCCCCGCATTGATCTTCTATCGGCTTATCTGGCGGGAATGGAACATTTGTAATCATTTCCCCTAAGTATACGTACGAACCAAATTCAGGTGTAATAATAGAGCAGTTTTTACCGCTCCATCCAATGCCTGCACGCTCTGATACAGCTCGATCACTTAATTCACCTGTATCAACCATGGACTTCACTTCTATATCCGGAAGTTTTTCAATTAAATATGCTTCTAATTTTTGCAAACGATCTCGTAAAACAAGATGATAATCTTGTCCCCAAGAAGCACGACAAAAAATCCCACGGCGTTCTCCACGCTTACTTAATGGTGCATTTTTTAATTTTGAAGGATATGCTAAAGCAATCGCAATAATTGATTTAGCACCCGGTAATAACAGTTGCGGATTCGTTCTCTTCTCTATATCAGGCTCTTCAAATCCAGATTGGTAATTTAATTGTTGTTGCTGGATTAAGCGCTGCTTTAATTCCTCAAAAGGAGAAGCACTCGCAAAGCCTATTTTATCTATGCCAATTGTTTTACTATACGCAATTACATCTTGCTTTAATTGTTCAAAATCCACTCTTAATCGCCTCCTCAGATGAATCCATCCCTTATGTAACGACTCTATTGGTTAGTAATTCACTTTTGGAATACTATTATTTACTTCTATTTTCGCATGTAATTAGGTTTTTCAAACATTAAAAAACGCAATGCCTCGTTTATCTCGGAAACGAAACACTGCGTTGATCACAATTTATAGAAAAACATTTAATAAAATTTGGAGCGGGTGAAGAGAATCGAACTCTCGACCAGAGCTTGGAAGGCTCTTGTTTTACCACTAAACTACACCCGCAAATATGAATTACATATAAGATATTAGAATAACTTATGTAAAGTAGTATAGCATGTAAAAAAAGTAGAGGCAAGAATTTTATCGAAAAAAGTCGAAAAAGTGATGAGAGACCTCATCACTTTTTCAATTCTTTATCAATTGCCTTCTTCATACTATCGAAATCAGGGTTTGCAAGATTTCCGTTTACATATACAGAAGGAGCACCTTGAACTTTTAATTTTTGAGCACGATCTGAATCTTTACGTACTTTTTCTTTAATGTCTTTACTATGTAAATCTTTCTTAAATTGCTCTACATCAACTTTTGGAAGTTTCTCTTTCACAATGCTAAGAAGCAAATCTTCTGTAATCCATTCTTCCGTATCTTTCTTTTGATTTTGATAAATCTCATCATAGAAGATCCAGAATGAATCTTTATCTTGTTTATAAATTGCTTCACCAGCTGCTGCACCTAAATCCGAGTCTTTTCCGATAAATGGGAAGTTAATAAAATATAACTGCACTTTTCCTTTATCAATATACTCTTCTTTTAATCGAGGTAATACTGTTACATCCCAAGTACGACAAGCAGGACATTTAAAGTCTCCAAATTCAACTACCTTAACTGGAGCATCATCTTTCCCTAAAGATTGTTGCGTAGAATAAGCAAACATCTCATTCCCTTTATCTTTTTTGTCATTTATGATGCTATACGCAATTGTTCCAATTACAATCAATACTGCGATAGAAAAAACTATACCAAGAGCCATGAGTTTATTTGATTTCATATACATTCCTCTTTAAATTCATATTCTGTATACAGCATTGTACACAATACACATAATATCAACACTTATATACGTCACGCAATGAACACGCTCACATAAATTACAAAAACACAATAATTGTGACGATATTGTGTCACAATTTGTCACAATTTATTCAAAAAAAGAAGCTCCTCTGTAGGAACTTCTCTTAACTTACTGCTTTTTTACGCGCGCTATTTAACATCGACTGCTCTATTTTTATATCATGACGAATTACTAATTTCTCACTAACTGCTTGAACATACTCATCATGGCTTATATAGCCTTCTTTCTCCATTAGTCTCAAAACGACATTTCGTCTCTCTACTGCTTTATCATAGTTTTGGGCAGGTGAGTAATAAGCAGGTGCTTTTACTACAGCAGCCATCATTGCACTTTCAGCCAACGTTAATTGGTTCACCTTTTTACCGAAGTAAAGGTTTGCTGCTTTTTCAATTCCCCACGCTCCTTCTCCATAATAAATATTACTTACATATAATTTTAAAATTTCATCCTTCGTAAATGTGCGTTCAATTTTTTTCGTATAAAAAATCTCTTTCCACTTACGAGAAAATGTACGTTCATTTGTTAAAAAAGCATTTTTAGATAGCTGTTGTGTAATCGTGCTTCCTCCTTGCACGACACCACCAGCCTTTATATTCTCAACTGAGGCTCTAATAATTGCTATATAATCTAAACCGTTATGATGATAAAATCTTTTATCTTCTGTCGCAATAAATGCATGTGTTAATGATTCTGGCACCTCTAACTTAGCCGGTACATGTAATTTACTAATATCACTTTTCTCAATCATTACATTTCCAATGAATAATAACGTACAACTTAACAATAATAATAATATAATGGCTTTATAAAAAAGTTTAGTCATTGGATTTAATGCAACTTTTTGATGATAGTTCACCCTAGATAATACTCGTTCTTTCATCTTGAACACCTCTTTTCCACACAGCATATAACTCTTACTTTAAGAATACATTGTTGTAAAAAAATATCCCATCGATTTCTCTTACACGTACCTTACATCATTGTAAGGTATAAAGTGAAACTTTAATGAGCCCTCATCAATCAGGCTTACTGCCCAGCAAATAGTGGGATAAAAAAGTATTGTATCACAGTATTTTTTTATCTACTATTCATCTGAAATATTGAATATAGGTTATGTTAAAGCACGAATAACCAATAAAAGAGAAACCCTTAAGACTATTATATTTTCACTTTACACTTTAATTATATCATCTACAAATATATATACTTTTGACTATCTAGTAATCTAAATGTATATAACATATAGATTTATTATACAGAACAAACGTTCTACAAATCAATACTAGTGCTATTATTATTTTGACCTTTTTCTTAAACAGTATACAAAAAAGAGTAGTGATTCGAATGTATCTCAAATCGGCTACTCTTTTCTTTACAATCTTCCTATTAAATTATACGGCTGTACTTCCCACGTTTCATACGGAATAAAATGTGTTGCTCTCATTGCATCAAGCGTTCTGGATTTCATATGAGGACGCGTTATATACTCATCTATGTTCTCTTCATTTAAATCAACAAATTTAGCCTCTTGTATCTCTTCAGGTTGAGTTTTTATTTCACCACTTATATATGCTACTTTAAAAACAACAGCTAGAATATGCATAGAGGTATTATAATAAACCCCTGTAATTCCGATAGGCTTCACCGTTAACCCTGTTTCCTCTTTTATTTCCCTACAGACAGCTTGATCGAGCGCTTCGCCTTCTTCTACCTGTCCTCCTGGCAACTCCCACGTATCAGCTCGCCAGTGCACTTTTGTTAATAACACTTCATTTTTTTCATTTGTTAAATAACCTGCTACAGCAACTATATGCTTTGGTGTCTTATGTTCCATATTAAGCCTCCTAGAGATAATGAATATTTTATATATCCCTATAATCATATTCACTACCTACAACAAAATACCTTTAATACTTCATCACCTTAATTAACTTCATAAAAAAGACCCTATCCGCTAAGCGAAAAGGGTCATCTATCGTATTACTCTCCTAAGTCTACGTTGTGATAAACTTGTTGAACATCTTCCAAATCTTCTAATGCATCAACCATTTTCTCAAATTGTGCTTGAGCATCTTCAGGAAGTGTTACATCACTTTGTGCAAGCATTGTTAATTCTGCAACTGTAAACTCCTCAACGCCAGCACCTTTAAGTGCAGATTGTACTGCATGGAATTGATCTGGTTCAGCATACACGATAACAGAATCTTCTTCTTCTAGAATGTCACGTGCATCTACATCTGCTTCCATTAAAATTTCAAGAACTTCATCTGATGTTTTACCTTCAAGGCCGATAACAGCTGTCGCATCAAACATGTAAGCTACAGAACCGTTCACACCCATATTACCACTGTTTTTGCTAAATGCAGCTCGTACATCTGCTGCAGTACGGTTTACGTTATTTGTAAGTGTATCTACAATAACCATAGCTCCATTTGGTCCGAATCCTTCATAACGAAGCTCGTCATAATTTTCTTCTGAACCGCCTTTTGCTTTTTCAACTGCACGATCAATAATTGTTCTTGGAACATTGTATGTTTTCGCACGCTCTAATACAACTCTTAGCGCTTGGTTTGATTCTGGATCTGGCTCGCCTTGTTTTGCTGCCACATAAATTTCACGCCCAAATTTCGCGTATATACGGCTTGTATTTGCATCTTTTGATGCTTTTTTGTCTTTAATATTGTTCCATTTACGGCCCATACTTTCCACTCTCTTTCCCGTTTTAAATCTACATAAAAATATTAATATGAAATATAATGTGTGTTCAACACATTTTTAAAAGAAATATAAAAAGTTCATTTTTGATTCATATTACAGACATAATATAAATCACTATCATTTTGTTCTTTCGACAAGTTATATTATACATGAATTCCTACGTTTATTACGAATTTTAGAAGCACATAGTATAATTTAACAAAAAGACTCTAACATTTCTGTTAGAGTCTTTTTATATTGCTGACACCTATTCCCATAATTACTTTCTATTGTTGTATAATAAAAATAGGGAAAAATTTGAAGAAAAGAGAGAAGGAGAATTATGACACATTCAAATGAGAAAAAAGCACATAGTCTTAAAGGGATAGAAGAAAAGTTAAACCCAACTATCTATCAAGTGAGATTCATGAAATTAGATGAACCAATTCAATTTGAGTCGTTCCCTGAATTAAAAGATTTAGGGGACTGGTTAAGTACTTCAACGCATATGTGGGCGTGCCACTCAACTATGTATAAGTACAACAGAGAAGGGTTTGAAAAGAAGTTTTTAGAGGTTACAAACTTAACCGTTGATAGTGTACTAATATCTACTGGTGGTATCGGATTTAACTTCATGTCACCGGGGTGGAGAAATTCTCTCTAGAGTACTCGAAAGAAATATTGTATATACAATACTTTTTCTGCTTATTTTGTCATGTAATGAAAAGAAAACAAAAAAGCTCTATACTAATTGTATAGAGCTTTTTTACGCCGTTCATGATACCGATGGTCGGGGTCGAACCGACACTCCCGAAGGAACACGATTTTGAGTCGTGCGCGTCTGCCAATTCCGCCACATCGGCACAAAAGAAAAGGCGGCAACCGGATTTGAACCGGTGATAAAGGTTTTGCAGACCTCTGCCTTACCACTTGGCTATGCCGCCATATTAAATTTTATTGGAGCGGAAGACGGGATTCGAACCCGCGACCCCAACCTTGGCAAGGTTGTATTCTACCACTGAACTACTTCCGCAAAAATGGCTGGGCTAGCTGGATTCGAACCAGCGCATGACGGAGTCAAAGTCCGTTGCCTTACCGCTTGGCTATAGCCCATCGAATTCTTACTTAATTATATGTAAGTATCCATTAGATTATTTGTAATTTTTAAAATAAAAATGGGGCGACTGATGGGAATCGAACCCACGAATGCCGGAGCCACAATCCGGTGCGTTAACCACTTCGCCACAACCGCCATGTTGTGTAAATATATTTGGCAGGGGCAGTAGGAATCGAACCCACACTGGAGGTTTTGGAGACCTCAGTTCTACCTTTAAACTATGCCCCTATGTAAATGGTGGAGGGGGGCAGATTCGAACTGCCGAACCCGAAGGAGCGGATTTACAGTCCGCCGCGTTTAGCCACTTCGCTACCCCTCCGAAACTTACATGGTGCCGGCTAGAGGACTTGAACCCCCAACCTACTGATTACAAGTCAGTTGCTCTACCAATTGAGCTAAGCCGGCGTATTTTATTAAAATAAATGGTGGCTCGGGACGGAATCGAACCGCCGACACGAGGATTTTCAGTCCTCTGCTCTACCGACTGAGCTACCGAGCCTTATTAAAATGGCGGTCCCGACCGGGGTCGAACCGGCGATCTCCTGCGTGACAGGCAGGCATGTTAACCACTACACCACGGGACCATTTGGTTGCGGGGACAGGATTTGAACCTGCGACCTTCGGGTTATGAGCCCGACGAGCTACCGTGCTGCTCCACCCCGCGATAATACTATTCATATAAAATTTATATGGTGGAGGATGACGGGATCGAACCGCCGCCCCCCTGCTTGTAAGGCAGGTGCTCTCCCAGCTGAGCTAATCCTCCAAAGTGGTGACCCGTACGGGATTCGAACCCGTGTTACCGCCGTGAAAGGGCGGTGTCTTAACCACTTGACCAACGGGCCAAATACTATAAATCCTATGGCGGAGAGCAAGGGATTCGAACCCTTGATACGCTTGTGACGTATACACGATTTCCAATCGTGCTCCTTCGGCCAACTCGGACAGCTCTCCAATGGCTCCGCAGGTAGGAATCGAACCTACGACCGATCGGTTAACAGCCGATAGCTCTACCGCTGAGCTACTACGGAATAATATTGCCTGGCAACGTCCTACTCTCACAGGGACAAGGTCCCAACTACCATCGGCGCTAGAGAGCTTAACTTCCGTGTTCGGTATGGGAACGGGTGTGACCTCTCTGCCATCAT
>NZ_JBPWAP010000049.1:0-40601 GCF_051776705.1 Bacillus cereus group sp. BceL291
ATACAGAAAGATTCCAAGAAAAACTTCACGGCCTTTCCCCGATAGAATATCGGGAAAAGGCCGTGGCATAATACTCTTTTTATTACTGTCTACTTGACAGGGAGATGACCAATGGGCATCTTTTTTTAGGCTAACGCAATATAAATATCCAATTGAACGTTGTTTGGATCTAACGCTCTTTCATCGTAAAGCTCAAAGTCTGTTGTGAAGGCACGTTTATTTTCTTTCGACCATTTCCAAATATATTCCCAAGCTTCACAAACGACTTCAGCAACTTGTCCCTTTCTTGTTGTAAATACCGCATATGTAGCGGCAGGTATTGTTAAAGTTGTCATATTTTCAGGAACGTCTTCTAATGAAGAAACAGGCATACCGATTGTAAATTGATATGTACCGGTTTCATCTGATTCGTAGTTTGAGTAGAAAGCGAATGTTTCTTTCGTTTGTTGATTTGGGATGTGATGCATCATTTGTTCTTGAAAGTATCGGTTCCAAAGTTGTGGAATGTTTCCTTCAGTAGATGCCTCTTTTTCATTAGTCGTCGTAACCGAAACGCCGATTGCGTGGAAAGCTTCTTTTTTTACGATAATAGGTTCGTGTAGCATAAAAAATTCCTCCTTTTTTTTAAAAAAAGAACGTTTGTTCTTGTTTAATATAACATATTTTTACATGTAACGGTTGTTATTTTTAGAAAATTTTAATCATAAAAAACAAACTGAAAATAACTAAAAAATGGTAAATTTTCTATTGTATGTATAAATAGGATGAGGAGTATGTTAAAATTTTTAAGTATCCTTTAACTGTTATATAAACCTATACAGCACGGTGTTTTTACTATATTAAAAGTATGGTAAAGGTTTGTATAAGTGTCCGGTATATATGTTATTTTTGATAAATTAAAATAGTAATATTCTATGAGATTTATATTGTTGACATTGGGATTTCAACGATACATTTTCGTAGGTCGGATTGTTGCGAGTGGATATATATTGCTATGTATTCGGCTACTAAATGAAAGGGTTACTGAAATGAAGTAGGCGGATAGCAAGTATATAGAAAGGAGAAAGGTAGAAAATATGAAGCAAGTATTGAAGTGTTTTAATGTCGTAACAATGATCACACTTCTTCTATCCATCATATTGCCTTCGCCCAGTGCTTTTGCTACAGAGATAAATAAAAAAAGCTGGGATGAGTTACAAGGAAATGATGTGAAAATTAAGGCAGATCAAGTGAATGCTGAAATGTATAAGGGAGAAGTAGCGGAGAGGGAGCACGTATTTCAATATAAGATTGAAAATACGGGAGATACACCAATCCGAGAATTAGTAATTAAACAAAATAATGACAATGGAATTGAGTTTCTTTCGCAATCTGTGAAAGTAAACGGAGAGAAGTTACTTGAAAATAAGGTAGCGGATTTCTATGTAGAGGAAAAAGATAATGGAGGAAAGGTTCTTTCTTCTAATCTTAAAATTCAAGATTTAAAATCACATGAAAAAATGACTGTATTAATAAAAGCTCGTCGTGCGCAACATTTTAATAAAGAGTATAAGCAAAAAATTAGTGTGCAAAAGGATCAACTACAAATAGGAAACATGTCTGTAGATGTTGAAGGGCTTCCTTCTGAAGAGAAGTTAGAAGCTAATACCGATGATGAGGCTGACAGTAGTAAGAAAGCTATCGGATCAACAACTGATTCAAAAACTAAAGAAGTGGATGGAAAATTAAAAGTATCTGTAGAAGATAAAAATACATCTGCACAAAAAACAGAAATAGAGAAGATAAAACAACCTGAGGCTGAGAAGCAACTAGAAAAAGAGAAAAAGCAATCACCTTTAGCAGTAAAGCAGAGTGATGCAGAAGTACAAGCTGCATCAGAAAATGCTTCGAAGGTTCAAATCCAAACAGGAGATAAACAAGGATTTGGAGACCCGTTGTATTCTACAATTGCTCCTGGTAATTTAGTACAGACTGGTAATGTGACGCTTGGTTTGACATCTGATCATTATGGCAGACAAAGTATGGGTTATAAAACGAATAAAATGACGGTTGATGTTGATAACGATGATAGTACTTTTAATTCGTCAACAGGTGCATTTCCTAACATTCCTGCTGGAAGTAAAGTGAAAAAGGTTTACTTATTCTGGACAGCAGCAATGGGGTTACCAGGAAATATCGCTGATAGAAAGGTTACCGAGGATCAAGTAAGGCAACCAGTCAAAATGAGAATGGGAAATAAAGAATATGCAGAGGTAACTGCTGATAGCATAAGAAAAGCTGATTATCTACCTTATATTTCTAATTACTCAGGTAGTGGCGCAGGATATGTAGCGTATGCAGATGTAACAAATATAATTGCACAGCAAGGTATTTCTCAAACGTTGACAGTTGCAAATGTGCCACAAATTAAAGATGTAACAGGTGGCGGCTATTACTGGGGTAACTGGAATCTTATATTAGTTTATGAAAACTATAAAGAAACAGTAAAAGACATGAAGATTTGGGAAGGGCTAGTCTCTCAAAAAAGTACAGCCTGGACAGATATTAGTGTTAATAAAATAAACACACCAAAAGAAGGCGCTTTTAAGGCGAAATTTAGTTATTTTTCATCGCAAGGTGATCCAGCTGATAATGATGGATATGCCTATGATTATGGAGAGTATGATTTTGGGTTAGGGTATCAAAAGTTTAAAAATATTAAAGGTAAAGATAATGATGTTAATGACTCATCTATGACAGAAGTACAAGTAGATGGCACTAACGAATTTGTTACGAAAAAATACCCAGGATATAATCCAGATTGGACAAATTCTTTCAGTACAGATATTCATACGTATCACCTTGAAGGACCCACTCAAGTAAAGAATGATTTGAAAGAAGGAAAAATACGTTTTAGAGCATATGGTGGTGGCGGTGATATTTACGTATTAAATAACGCCACATTCGTTACAGAACATAATGCTCCAAACTTACAAGTTGATAAAAAGGCATTAGATAGTACCGGTAAAGAAGTTAAGGAAATTAAAGCTGGTGAAGAGTTTACGTATCAAATTGAAGTGAAAAATGATACGAAAAATAATCAAGCGCCGGTATCGAATGTAAAAGGTTTTGATAAATTAGATGACCGTTTAGAGTATGTTCCAGGGTCTATTCAATATGTTTCTGGAAGTAATAAAGGAAATAAAACAGATGATGCAAGCGATGATGAAGCGGAGTTTGTAAATAATCAAATTGATTTCCGTGTTGGTGAAGGTGCTAATGCTAAAGACGGCGGTGTTTTAAAGCCGGGTGAAAGTACCGTTATTACATTCAAAGTAAAAGTGAAAGATTCTGTACAATCAGATACAACAGTAAAAAATGTCGTTGTTGTAAAGGGACAAGATAGTGCCGAGATAAAGTATGAAACTGAGGACGATGCAAATGTTACGGTTACTACCCCAAAAGAAGTTCCAGGGGAAATAGAGGCGAGAAAAATGGCTTCTAATAAAACACCGAAGTTAGGTGAAGAGGTAGAGTATCGTATTACATTTAAAAATAAGACAAAAGATGGACGTCTAGATGTATTGACCATTGAAGATGAATTACCAAGTAGTCTTGAATACGTGAAAGATAGTTTGAAAGCCGAAGGTGCAAAACCAGAGCCAGTAGAGCTGAAGTTTGAAAATGGAAAAGTAATTGCAAAGTATCCAGAAATTATGGATATGGAAGAAAGAAGTATCGTCTTTAAAACAAAAGTAAAAGAAACTGCAAAAATTGGTGAAGAAATTGTTAATAAAGCAACCGTTAGAGATAAAACAAATCCACCAAAGAATCTAGAAGAGAAGATTACACCACAGCATAAGGCCGGTAAAATTGCTGCAAAGAAAAAAGCAACAAATAAGAAGCCGAGGCTAGGAGAAGAAGTTGAATATCAAATTAGCTTCAAAAATACGGTGGAAAACGGAAAACTAGATGCAGTTACAATAGAAGATGAAATTCCAGCTAACTTAGAATTTGTTCAAGGCAGTGTGAGAGCTGAAGGTGCTGCACCAAATCCAGTAGAGTTAAAAGTAGAAAATGGTAAGATAATCGCAAAATATCCAGAGATTACGGATACAAAAGAGCGAAGCATTGCCTTTAAAGTGAAAGTAAAAGAAGAGGCAAAAGCGGGAGAAACGATTGTTAATAAAGCGGTTGTGAGTGAGCCAAATGGACAAACTGAGCATCCAGAGGAAAAGATTACGCCGGATTATAAATACGGTAAAGTGGATGTAGAAAAAAGCGTAACGAATCAAACACCAAAACTAGGAGAAGAAGTGGAATACCGAATTACATTTTATAATACGGTAGAAAACGGAAAACTAGAAAAGGTGCTAGTAGAAGATACACTACCTAAAGGTGTTGAATACGTGAAAGATAGTTTGAAAGCTGAAGGTATAAAACCAGAGCCAGTAGAACTAAAAGTGGAAGATGGCAAAGTAATGGCCAAGTATCCAGAAATTACGGATACAGAAAAAAGAAGTATTGTTTTTAAAGTGAAAGTAAAAGATTCGGCAAAAGTAGGGGAGGCAATCGTAAATAAAGCAATTGCAAAAGATCCGAAAAATGAGCCTGTTGAATCGAAGGTTGTTATTACACCGCAAAGTAAAAAAGGTGAAATTGCTGCTACAAAGGTAGTTAATAATAAGAAGCCGAAGTTAGGTGAAGAAATCGAGTACCGCATTAGTTTTCATAATACGGTTGAGAACGGAAAACTAGAAACGGTGCGAGTGGAAGATACAATTCCAAAAGGTCTTGAATATGTAGAAAATAGCATCAAGGCCGAAGGAGAAGCACCTGAACCAGTAGAATGAGCTGTTGAAAATGGGATAGTCAAAGCTAAGTATATCGATATTATGGATATGAAAGAAAGAAGTATCGTCTTTAAAGTAAAGGTGAAGGAAGAAGTAAAAGTAGATAAAGAGATTGTCAATAAAGCAATTGTTGATGATACGAAAAATCCACCGATTGAACCGGAGGAAAGAATTACTCCGCAACATAAGGATGGAATAATTGATTCAAAGAAGACAGTAGATAATCCATCACCAAAACTAGGAGAAGAAGTAGAATACCGAATTAGCTTTAAGAACACGGTAGAAAATGGAAAACTAGAAAAGGTAATAATAGAGGATACAATTCCTAACGGTTTAGAGTATGTAAAAGGCAGTGAAAAGGCTGAAGGTGATAAACCAGCTCCATTAAAGTTAAGTGTGAAAGATGGAAAAGTTATTGCTGAATACGACAATATTACGGATATGAAAGAAAGAAGTATTGTCTTTAAGGTAAAGGTGAAGGAAGAAGCGGAAGTGGGGAAGGAAATCATCAATAAGGCAATTGTTGATGATATGAAAGATCCGAAAGAACCAGAAGCGAAAATTACACCATTACACAAAGATGGAAAAATTAAAGCGAAGAAAATCGTAAATAATGAAACACCGAAGTTAGGAGAAGAAGTAGAATACCGAATTAGTATGAAAAATACGGTAAAGAACGGAAAGCTAACAGACGTGACAGTAGAGGATACTTTACCAGAAGGTTTAGAGTATGTAGAAAATAGTTTGAAAGCAGAAGGTGCCGGAATAGATTCAGTAGAGCTGAAATTTGAAAACGGTAAAGTAATGGCAAAATATCCAGAAATTACGGATACAGAAGAAAGAAGTATCGTTTTTAAAGTGAAAGTAAAAGAAGAAGTAAAAGTCGGTAAAAAAATCATTAATAAAGCAACTATTGATGATTCGCAAAATAAGCCAGTTAATCCGACAGCGGAAATTACTCCTCAGTATAAAGATGGAAAACTTGAAGCAAAAAAGATAGTAAATAATGAAACGCCGAAGTTAGGAGAAGAAGTGGAATACCGAATTAGCTTTAAAAATACGGTAGAACATGGAAAGCTAACAGAGGTAAAAATAGAAGATGATTTACCAAATGGATTAGAGTATGTGAAAGATAGTTTAAAAGTAGAAGGTTCTAAGCCAGATCCAGTGGAATTAAAATTTGAAAACGGTAAGGTAATGGCAAAGTATCCTGAGATTACAGATACAAAAGAGAGAAGTATTACCTTTAAAGTGAAAGTAAAAGGTAAAGTGAGCGATTCAATTGTTAATGAAGCGATTGTGAGCGATACGAAACATCCGCCAGAAACACCGACAGCAGAAATTATTCCGCAACATAAAGACGGAAAAGTGAAAGCGAAGAAGACGGTAAATAATGAAACGCCGAAGTTAGGAGAAGAAGTAGAATACCGAATTAGTTTTAAAAACACGGTAGAAGACGGAAAACTAGCAGAGGTGAAAATAGAAGATACTTTACCAGAAGGTTTAGAGTATGTAGAAAACAGTGTGAAAGCAGAAGGTACTAAGCCGGATCCAGTAGAATTGAAAATGGAAAATGGTAAGGTAATGGCGAAGTATCCAGAGATTACGGACACAGAAGAAAGAAGTATCACTTTTAAAGTGAAAGTAAAGGAAGAAGTGAAAGTCGGTAAAAAAATCGTTAACAAAGCAATTGTTGATGATACGAAAAATGAACCAGAAACACCGACGGCAGAAATTACTCCGCAGCATAAAGACGGAAAAGTGGAAGCGAAGAAGACGGTAAATAATGAAACGCCGAAGTTAGGAGAAGAAGTAGAATACCGAATTAGTTTTAAAAACACGGTAGAAAACGGAAAGCTAGCAGAGGTAAAAATAGAAGACAATTTACCAAATGGATTAGAGTATGTGAAAGATAGTTTACGAGCGGAAGGTACTAAGCCGGATCCAGTAGAACTGAAAGTGAAAGATGGAAAAGTAATCGCCAAATATCCAGAGATTACGGATACAGAAGAAAGAAGTATCGTCTTTAAAGCGAAAGTAAAAGAAGAATTTAAAGTTGGTGAAGGCCTTGTCAATAAAGTAGTTGTTGATGATACAAAAGATCCAACAACTTCAGAAGTAACAATTACGCCAGAATATAAAGACGGTAAGCTTAAAGCAGAGAAATTTGTAAACAATAAAAAACCGAAATTAGGAGAAGAAGTAGAATACCGAATTAGTTTTAAAAACACGGTAGAAAACGGAAAACTAGTAGAGGTTACAGTAGAAGATGAAATTCCAGCTGGATTAGAGTACGTGGAGAACAGTTTACAAGCAGAAGGTTCTAAACCAAGTCCGGTAGAATTGAAATTTGAAAACGGCAAGGTAATGGCAAAGTATCTAGAAATTACGGATACAAAAGAAAGAAGTATTATCTTTAAAGTGAGAGTAAAAGAAGAGGCAGAAGTAGGCAAGGAGATTGTTAATAAAGCAATCGTAGTAGATACAAAAAATGAGCCCGAAGAGCCTCATGTGGAAATTACTCCGCAATATAAAGATGGTAAAATTGCTGCGCAGAAAGTGGCGAATAATCATAAACCGAAACTAGGAGAAGAAGTAGAATACCGAATTAGTTTTAAAAACACGGTAGAAAACGGAAAACTAGCAGAGGTAAATATAAAGGATGCATTACCAAATGGTTTAGAGTATGTGGAAGGCAGTATCACGGCAGAAGGTTCTAAACCGAAACCAGTAGAGCTACATGTGAAAAATAATAAGGTAATGGCAAAGTATCCAGAAATTACAGATACAGAGGAAAGAAGCATTGTCTTTAAAGCGAAGGTAAAAGAAAGCGTAAAAGTGGGAGAAGAAATCGTAAATGAGGCAATTGTAGATGATACAAAGAATCTGCCCGAAGAGCCTTATGTACCGATTACACCACAATATAAAGATGGGAAAATTGAGGCAAGAAAAGAAGTAAGTAACCATGAACCGAAGTTAGGTGAGGAAATCGAATATCGAATTATTTTTAATAACACGGTGAAAGATGGAAAACTAGCAGAGGTAAAAATAGAAGATAAAATTCCAGCTGGATTAGAGTTTGTAGAAGGAAGCGAAAAAGCTGAAGGTGAAGAGCCAAAACCAGTGGAGTTGAAAGTAGAAAATGGTAAGGTAATGGCAAAGTATTCAGAGATTATGGATACGCAAGAAAGAAGTATTGTCTTTAAAGTGAAGGTAAAAGATTCGGTTACAATAGGGAAGGACATTACAAATAAAGCGATTATCCATGTTGATGATCCGAACCATCCAGTAATTGATCCGACAGCAAAAATTACACCACAATATAAAGATGGTAAAATTGCTGCTCATAAAAAGGTGAATAATCATAAACCGAAGCTAGGTGAAGAAATCGAATATCGAATTTCATTTAATAATACGGTGAAAGATGGAAAACTGGCAGAGGTTAAAATTGAGGATGAAATTCCGTTTGGTTTAGAGTATGTGAAAGATAGTCTAAAAGCAGAAGGTGATAAGCCGGCCCCAGTAGAGTTGAAAGAAGAAGCTGGTAAGGTTAGTGCGAAGTATGAAAATATCACTGACATGAAAGAAAGAAGCATTATCTTTAAAGTGAAGGTGAAAGATTCCGTTGAAGTGGACAAGGCAATTGTAAATAAAGCAATTGTTGATGATACAAAAAATCCACCAGAGCGACCAGAAGTAGATATTACAACGCAGCATAAAGATGGTAAATTTAAAGCTAATAAAAAGGTAAGTAAAAAAGATCCAAAGCTAGGAGAAGAAGTAGAGTACCGAATTAGTTTTAAAAATACGGTAGAAAACGGAAAACTAGCAGAAGTGAAAATTGAGGATCAACTACCAAATGGATTAGAGTATGTGAAGGATAGTTTAAAAGCAGAAGGTAATGAACCAAATCCGGTAGAGTTAAAAGAAGAAGCTGGAAAAATTACAGCGAAGTATGAAAATATTACTGATACAGCTGAGCGTAGCATTATCTTTAAGGTAAAAGTAACAGAAGCAGTAAAAGTCGGGAAGAAAATCGTGAATACGGCAATTGTGGATGATGATAATCCGAAGAATCCTCCGCAAAAACCAGAAGCGATTATTACACCGGAGTATAAGAATGGAAAAATAAAAGCTGAGAAAACAGTAAATAACCCAGCTCCAAAATTAGGAGAAGAAGTAGAGTATCGAATTACGTTCCGTAACGTAGTTGAGCACGGAAAATTAGCGAAGGTGAAAATTAAGGATGAATTACCAAACAGTTTAGAGTTTGTAGAAGGTAGCGGAAGAGCTGAGGGGGATAATCCAAAACCGTTGCATGTAAAAGTGAAAAACGGCATAGTAATCGCAGAATATCCAGAAATTACGGATACGAAAGAAAGAAGTATCGTCTTTAAAGCAAAAGTGAAAGAAAAAGCTAAAATTGGCGAAGCGATTGTGAATACGGCGGTTGTGGAAGATACTATAAATCCACCAGAGAAACCGAATGTCGCGATACAACCTCAACATAAAGAGGGTGTATTACAAGCTGAAAAGACAGTGAGTAACCATGAACCGAAGTTAGGAGAAGAAGTAGAATATCGAATTAGTTTTGAAAATACAGTAGAAAACGGCAAACTAACTGAGGTAAAAGTAGAGGACGAAATTCCAGCTGGTTTAGAATACGTACAGGATAGTATAAAGTCTGATGGGCCGGAACCAAATCCAGTAGAACTTAAAGTTGAGAATGGAAAAGTAACAGCAAAGTATCCAGAAATTACGGATACGAAAAAAAGAAGTATCATCTTTAAAGTGAAAGTACAAGAAACGGTACAAGTAGGAAAAGAAATTATAAACAAGGCGGTTGTGGATGATAATAATCCGACAAATCCACCAGTTGAGTCACTTATACCAATTACACCTCAATATAAAGATGGGAAACTAGAGGCAAGGAAAGAAGTAAGTAACCATGAACCAAAGCTAGGGGAAGAAATCGAATATCGAATTACTTTTAACGGCACAGTAGATGGCGGGAAGTTAGTTGATGTAAAGATTGAAGATGAAATTCCGTCTGGTTTAGAGTATGTGAAAGAAAGTCTGGAGGCCGTAGGTGATAAGCCTGTGCCAACAGAACTTAAAGTCGAGAATGGAAAAGTAACAGTGAAGTATCCAGAAATTACGGATACGAAAGAAAGAAGTATCATCTTTAAAGTAAAGGTAAAAGAATCAGTAAAAGTTGGAGAGGAAATAACAAATAAAGCGATCATTCATGTAGATGATCCAGATCATCCAGTTATGGAACCGACAGCGACAATAAAGCCAGAATATAAAGATGGTAAGTTAAAAGCGACGAAGACAGTAAATAATAAAGAACCGAAGCTAGGAGAAGAAGTAGAATACCGAATTAGTTTCAAAAATACGGTAGAAAACGGCAAACTAGCAGAGGTAAAGGTAGAAGATGAAATTCCAGCCGGTTTAGAGTACGTGCAAGATAGCATTAGATTTGAAGGGGCTGAACCAAATCCAATAGAGTTAAAAATGGAGTTTGGAAAAGTAATAGCAAAGTATCTAGAAATTACAGATACGAAAGAACGTAGTATTATTTTTAAAGTGAAGGTAAAAGCAGCACCAAGTAAAGGGATAACAAATAGAGCGGTAGTGGACGATAAAATAAATCCACCACTTGAGCCTACAGTTACAATTTTACCGAAAACAAAAGAAGATCTTAAGATACCAGAAGAGCCGAAAGAACCAGAAGTGAAACCGGAGGAACCGAAAGAACCAAAAGAACCAGAAGTGAAACCAGAGGATCCGAAAGAGCCGAAGGAACCAGAAGTGAAACCGGAAGAGCCGAAAGAACCGAAAGAACCAGAAGTGAAGCCGGAAGAGCCGAAAGAACCAGAAGTGAAGCCGGAAGAGCCGAAAGAACCGAAGGAACCAGAAGTGAAGCCGGAAGAGCCGAAAGAACCGAAGGAACCAGAAGTGAAGCCGGAAGAGCCGAAAGAGCCGAAAGAACCGAAAGAACCGAAAGAACCGAAAGAACCGAAAGAACCGAAAGAACCGAAAGAACCGAAAGAACCAGAAGTGAAGCCAGAAGAGCCGAAAGAATCGAAGGAACCAGAAGTGAAACCGGAGGATCCGAAAGAGCCGAAGGAACCAGAAGTGAAACCGGAGGAACCGAAAGAACCAAAAGAACCAGAAGTGAAGCCAGAAGATCCGAAAGAGCCGAAGGAACCAGAAGTGAAACCGGAAGAGCCGAAAGAACCAGAAGTGAAACCGGAGGAACCGAAAGAGCCGAAGGAACCAGAAGTGAAACCGGAGGAACCGAAAGAACCAAAAGAACCAGAAGTAAAGCCAGAAGATCCGAAAGAGCCGAAGGAACCAGAAGTGAAACCGGAGAAACCGGAAGTAAGACTGGAAAAGTTAATTAAAGAACCGCAAGTAAAAGTAGAAAAAGAATTACCGAAAACAGGGGCAGCACATTCATGGATGATGTCAGTTGGTGCGGGAATTTCATTCTTAGTTGGCGGAGTATTATTCGTATTAGGTAGAAGAAGAAAACAATAATTTTTTAGACGAAAAGCACACTGAGTTCGATAGTTTATTGGACTCAGTGTGCTTTTATGTTATATAAAAGGAAAGCTCCTTCCACGTATGGAAGGAGCTTTATTTTTGCATATTAAAACATACTTGAGCTATGCATCGGTTGAAGTTTTGCATTTGGATCGAAGTAAGCTTTTGCATTGTTTACTGCTGTCGGTGCTTCGCCAAATCCACAAGCGATAAGTTTTACTTTTCCTTCATATGTACAAATGTCACCAGCAGCGTAAATGCCAGGAATATTTGTTTCCATTTTTGAATTTACAAGGATGCTGTTTTTTTGTATATCTAAGCCCCAGTTTTTAATTGGGCCAAGAGAAGAAACGAAGCCGTAGTTTACGATTACGTCATCAACATCGATGATAATTTTTTCCTCCGTTTTTACATGTTGAAGAACGACTTGTTCAATCTTTTCATCACCAATGAGTTCTACTGGAACGTATGGTGTACTTACTTCTGCACGAGAATTCATTAAGCTTTCTACGCTATGTTCATGCGCACGGAATTTATCACGACGATGAACGATTGTAACTTTTTCAGCAATCGGTTCTAACATCATTGTCCAGTCTACTGCTGAGTCGCCACCGCCAAATACTACGACGCGCTTACCAGCAAATTTATTCATATCATCAACGAAATAATGTAAGTTTTTCTTTTCGTATTTCGCTGTACCTTCTAATTCTAAGCGGCGTGGTTGGAAAGCACCATTGCCAGCAGTAATAATAACTGATTTAGAATAGTGAGTTTGCTTATTCGTAACAAGTTTAAATATACCGTCAGCTTGTTTCTCAAGCGTATCGACAGCTTCTTCTAAACAAACAGTTGGGTCAAATTTCTTCATTTGCTCTTTTAAGTTATCAACTAATTCTTGTGCGCGCACTTTTGGAAATCCAGCCACATCATAAATGTATTTTTCAGGGTAGAGTGCGGATAATTGTCCGCCAAGTTGAGGTAAGCTTTCAATGATTTTTACACTTGCTTGTCTCATACCGCCATAAAATGCTGTGAACAGTCCCGTTGGACCACCACCAATAATTGTTATGTCGTAAACTTTTTGATTTTCTGCCACTTTCATTCCCCCTATAGATGGAATTTTGATATTGATTTCATATATTGTTCATATGTACACGAAAATCCTGCAAATGATGACACTTTCAAATAAATGATAGCATATTTGAGTTCATAATACTTCTGAAAACGACTGAATTGTGTGTAAGTTTTCGCATAGGTTCTTTTTTATTGTATAAAATATACAGAAAGGAAAATACATGAAAAAAAGGCTAAAAAACCCTTGAAAACGCTATGTTATTTTAAAATATTGATAATTCTCCAGACGCTTGAATTCTGGAATAAAACCGACTAATATAGGGAAGTATTATGTTAAATTTCTATGACAAAATTCGTACGATTTTTTGACTGCGTTTTGTTATGATATAGAATGTGATAAATTCCACATTCTTGACAAATAGAGTTTTTAGTACTTGGTATTATTTTTTATTACTATTATATAAAGAAAAGGGTTGTGATTTGGTGAAGACTCCAAAAATCGTAGTTTTAGGTGCAGGTTATGGCGGGATGATTACGACTGTTCGTCTGCAAAAAGCATTATCTGTAAATGAAGCTGAAATTACGCTAGTAAACAACAACAGCTATCACTACCAAGCGACTTGGTTACATGAGAGCGCAGCTGGTACATTACAAGATGAAAAAATCTGTCTAGATATTCAAGACGTTATTGATACAAATAAAGTGAACTTTGTACAAGACACAGTAGTAGAAATTAAAGCTGCTGAAAAACGCATTATCTTAAAAGATGGTGAGTTAGAGTATGATTACTTAGTAATTGGTCTTGGTTTCGAATCAGAAACATTCGGAATTACAGGATTAAAAGAGCATGCATTCTCAATCGCTAACATTAATGCAACTCGTGAAATTCGTGAGCATATGGAAGCTAGTTTCTCTAAATATGCAACTGAACAACGCGATGAGTTAGTAACAATCGTTGTTGGTGGTGCTGGATTTACTGGTATCGAGTACGTAGGTGAGCTTGCAAACCGTGTTCCTGAACTTTGCAAAGAGTATAATGTACCACGTGAAAAAGCACGTATCATCTGTGTAGAAGCTGCTCCAACAGCACTTCCAGGTTTCGATCCAGCGTTAGTAGAATACGCTGTAAAACAGCTTGAGAAAAAAGGTGTAGAATTCCGCATCGGTACAGCAATTAAAGAAGCAACTGAAGAAGGTATTATCGTTGCGAATGGCGATGACACTGAATTAATTAAGTCTGAAACAGTAGTTTGGGCTGCAGGTGTTCGTGGTAATGGTATTGTGGAAGAGTCTGGCTTTGAAGCAATGCGCGGACGTGTAAAAGTTGATGAGTACATGCACGCTCCAGGATACGAAGATGTATTCATGGTTGGTGACGCAGCGTTAATCATTAATGAAGAAATTAACCGTCCTTACCCACCAACAGCACAAATTGCAATTCAACAAGGTTACAATATTGCACACAACTTAACTGTATTAGTTCGTGGCAAGGGCGAAATGAAGAAATTCGCATTCGATAATAAAGGATCTGTATGTTCTTTAGGTCATGACGATGCAATGGGCGTTGTTATGGGTAAAAAGTTAACAGGTTGGAAAGCTTCCTTCATGAAGAAAGTAATCGATAACCGTTACCTATTCTTATTAGGTGGACCTTTATTAGTTCTTAAAAAAGGTAAATTAAAGTTCTTTTAATATATAGTAGAAAAAGCAGAAACGGCTAAGAGCTGTTTCTGCTTTTTTCATATTAAAAATATAGTATAATATATAAAAAAGAAAGAATATTCTGTCCATTCTGATGGAGGAGGTTATTACATCATGGAGAAACGAGGGAAGGTATGGCTAGCTGTTAGTGGTTTAGTAGCTACAAAAGATGGTAGGTGGCTATTTGTTAAGAAGAAATACAGTGGATTAAAAGGGAAATGGTCTTTACCGGCTGGTTTTGTAAATGAAGGTGAGACGGTTGATGAAGCTGTGAAACGCGAAGTGTTAGAAGAGACAGGCATTGTCGCTCATGTGAAGGGGATTATTGGTGTTCGATCGGGTGTTATTCGTAATGAGATTAGTGATAATATGATTATTTTCCTTTTGGAACCTGAAGGAGAAAATATTATTGTACAGGAGAAAGAATTGTCTGAAGTGGCGTTCTTACATCCGGATAAGATTGTAGACGATCCGAATACGTCTGTGCTTATTAAATATTTGTTAGAAGGAAGATCAGAACTACATCTTGAAGTGGACAAAACATTAAATCCAGGTGAACCATTTGGTTATACAGCTTATCACGTATTTACGGCACGTGCGAAGGAGAGGGGAAAAGAGTGAGTATACCGGTACTACTTATTTCAATGATGTTATTCTTTATTTTGTTCTTTGGAATTGGATTTTTACTCAACATGATTTTGCGAGCTACTTGGGTAATGGTTATTGTGTATCCGATTGTTTGTATGCTTATTATTAATAAAGCGAGTATGTGGGATTATTTTTCAAAACCGAAAGAAACATTTTCTTCATTTGGGACAAGTGTATCGCACTTAGGACAAGCAGACGTATTTATTCTATCTACTGGATTAGTAGGGGCTGCTTTAGCAGGAGTCGTAATCAAGAAACTTCGGAAAAGCGGATATCAAATGTTTTAATCTCCAATTAAGTTGGAGATTATTTTTTTGCATATTCCTTCATCGTATAGGGAATGATTAACGATGAAGGAGTGTGGAATATAAAAATGTTAAAACGATATTGTATTCGCATTATGATGACTTGTTTACTTGCAATTGCATTATGCGTAACATGGAATGCTTTCACAGGAGTTTCTTTATTAGAGATTGTAAAGATATATGAAGGAATGAGTGCAAAAGAAGTACATGCAGCAGAAGTTAAGAGAAATGTTGCTCCGAGTAAAGAAGTGATAAATGCTTTAGAGCAGGCAAACGACTGGTCTAAATATCGTTCAATTGAAATGACTGCAACAGGTTATACATCGGGGATTGAGTCAACTGGTAAGAGGCCAGGGCATCCAGAGTATGGTATTACATATTCAGGTGTCAAAGTGAAAAGGGATTTATATTCCACAATTGCTGCGGACTTACGCGTATTCCCGATTGGAACGATTCTCTTCGTGCCAGGTTACGGGTATGGTGTAGTAGCTGATAAGGGCGGTGCAATAAAAGGAAACCGTCTTGATCTATATTATGATACGGTGAAAGATGTTTATAGCCAATGGGGTAAGAAAAAAGTAAATGTGTACGTAGTAAAAGTAGGAAATGGTAAATTTACAGAAGAAGAGTTAACGATGTTAAATCAAGACGAAACGATGCAAGTGTTTCGTGGTCAATATTTAAAACAAAGATAGTCTAGTCGTAATTACGCTAGACTTTTTTTCTTGGCTTATTTCATGATAGAGGAGATTTTGGATCTGCGATTTTACACGCCATATAACTGTAGTTAGAATTATCGCATTTTATCGAAAATAAAGTTATAATGGTGGTAGAGAAATTTAGGGGGTCTGAACATGTTTCAAGTACAAAAAGAATTAGCAGGTCATGAAGCGGTAATTGTTGCTTTATTTGAAGAAGAGAAAATGAGTAGTTTTGTACAAGAACTGGACAAAGCGTTTGAAGGGCAATTACAAGTTTTACTAGAAGAGAAAGAATTATCTACGAAGAAAAAGGCCATTTCGAAAGTACATAGCTTAGGGAAAATAAATGTGAAACGTTATTACTTTGTTGGTTTAGGAAAGAAAGAATCTTACACGACAGAAACGTTACGTGCGGCTCTTGGTAAGGCGTTTAAAACACTGCAAGCAGCAAAAGTACGAGATGCAGCAATCTTACTTGATTCTTTCGTAACAGAGAAATTAGACGCGATTGATGTCGCTCATATTGCGGCAGAGGTACAAGGCCTTGGTACATATGAGTTACAAACGTATAAATCAGATAAAAAGGATCGTGTAGAGTTAGAGAAGTTCACGGCTATTACAGCGGAAGATGCACAAGAAATTGAAGCAGCATTAACAGTTGGCTACGTACATGGACGTGCAACAAATTCAGCTCGTACACTTGTAAATATGCCGCCAAACGTATTAACAGCGACAAAGCTTGCTGAGTATGCTGTTGAATTAGCGGAGAAATATGATATGGACTATAAAGTTCTTGAGAAAGAAGAGATGGAAGACCTTGGTATGGGTGCGTTACTTGCAGTAAACCAAGGTAGTGTAGAGCCACCAAAAATGATTGCTCTTATTTATAAAGGAAAAGAAGAGTGGACAGATGTCATTGGGTTCGTTGGAAAAGGTATTACATACGATACTGGTGGTTATTCTTTAAAACCACGTGAAGGCATGGTTGGTATGAAAGGTGATATGGGCGGTGCAGCTGCTGTATTAGGTGCGATGGAAATTATCGGTGAACTTCGCCCAGAACAAAATGTGATCGCTGTTATTCCTTCAACTGATAACGTTGTAAGTGGTACGGCATTTAAGCCAGACGATGTAATCACATCTATGAGCGGAAAAACAATTGAAGTATTAAATACGGATGCAGAAGGTCGTCTAGCTTTAGCTGACGGTATTACGTATGCGAAAAAACTTGGTGCAAACTACCTTGTTGATGTTGCAACATTAACAGGCGGTGTAATTGTTGCACTTGGAAACTATACGACAGGCGCAATGACAAATAATGAAGAGTTATTTGAGCAAGTGCTAGAGGCTTCTATGGAAACAGATGAGCCAATTTGGCAACTACCGATTTTTGATCGTGATAAAGAACGTGTGAGAAACAGTAAGTTTGCTGATTTAAATAACTCACCAGGCCGTGAAGGACATGCGGTTATGGCAGGTACATTCTTAGGCGAATTCGCTGAAGATACACCATGGGTACACTTAGATATCGCTGGAACATCAGAAACAAAAGGTGCGCACGACTTAGGTCCAGCTGGAGCAACTGGCGCAATGGTACGTACACTTGCAACACTTGTGGAGCGTTTTGGAGAAGAATAAGAGTATAAGTGAAGACTGTTCCGATATTTTGGAACAGTCTTCTTTTTTATAGGTTTGTTTATCCCACTATTTGCCGGGTAGTAAGACCCATAACTCAAAATTCAGCGAAAGGAAAGCAGTTAGGTCGGATTGCCGGTAAACGCTCGATTGGTGAGGGCTGATTAAAGTTTCACTTTATAAAGAAATCGTATACAAAACCCCATTTAAAGCAAAAGAAGTACGGCCCGTTTCTTCAGAGACAACTAATATAAGTGCATCACTCTTTTCAGATAAGCCAATTGCAGCTCTGTGACGTGTTCCTAGCTCAGGATCAACTTCTGTACTTTTCGTTAAAGGAAGAATATTAGCAGCTGAGACAATATGATTATTTTTTACGAGAACGGCACCGTCATGAAGAGGGTTACCTGGATAAAATATTGATTCGAGTAATGGTGCAGTTAAATGAGCGTTTAATGTCGTTCCAGTTTGAATGAGAGCTTCAAGCGTCTCGTTTCGTTCCACAACGATAAGAGCACCATGTTTTCTGGCGCTTAAATGTTGGATAGCTGTCGTAATAAAAGATGAACTTTCCGTATAAGGTGATAAATATGCCTGAATATAGTATGTAGCTGCCAATGTTTGTACATTTGCTAACATATGATGAATATCTTCCATTTTGCATAAAATACATTCGTCTTCTTTATCGATTGCGTTCTTCATAATCGATAGTTCTTTTTCAGCAATTTCAATCATTTGCTTTGTTTGTATTTTGAGCTCTTCTGACAAGCCCCATTCGTGCATAATCCTCATTCCCTTTAGTGGAGTATTTAACAATAGTGTATACAAATATTCCTAGTAAAATCCTGCTAGATTTTATAAAATATTGAGATACAGCATGTTTTTTTCATATAATAAAGGTATGACGAGCGAGAGGAGAGAGAAGAATGAATTGGAAACAAGAATTTAGTCGCTGGCTTTCTTACGCACAATTAGATGCAGAATTAAAAGAACAGCTAGAAAATATGAAGCAAGATGAGAAGAAAATCGAGGATAGCTTTTATAAAAATCTAGAGTTTGGCACAGGTGGTATGCGTGGTGAACTTGGTGCTGGTACGAACCGTTTAAATGTATATACAGTTCGTAAAGCAACAAAAGGATTAGCAAGCTTTATTGAAAAATTAGGTGAGGAAGCGAAAAAACGCGGTGTTGTTGTAGCCTATGATTCTCGTCATAAATCACCTGAGTTCGCAATGGAAGTTGCTGCTACACTTGGTGCACGTGGTATCACAACATATGTGTTTGAAAGCTTACGTCCAACGCCAGTACTTTCTTTCGCAGTTCGTCATTTACATACAGTAAGTGGAATCGTTCTTACGGCAAGCCATAATCCGCCTGAATATAACGGATACAAAGTATACGGTGAAGATGGTGGACAGTTACCTCCAAAAGAGGCAGATGAGTTAATTAGCTACGTAAATGCAGTAGAAGATGAATTAACAGTTGAAGTCGCTGATGTAGAGCAATTAAAAGCTGACGGTTTATTACATATTATTGGACAAGAAGTAGATGATGCATATGCTGCAGAATTGAACAATGTCATCATTAATAAAGAAATGGTACAAAAGGTTGGTAAAGACTTAAAAATCGTCTTTACACCATTACACGGAACATCAAATATTTCTGTACGCCGTGGTTTAAAAGAAGTTGGATTTACAGATGTAACAGTTGTAAAAGAACAAGAGTTACCAGATCCAAACTTCTCTACAGTAAAATCACCGAACCCAGAGGAGCACGCAGCGTTTGAGTATGCAATTCGTGACGGTGAAAAGGTAGGCGCAGATGTATTAATCGCAACTGATCCTGACGCAGACCGTCTTGGTGTAGCAGTGCGTAATCATAATGGTGAGTTCCAAGTATTAACAGGAAACCAAACAGGTGCATTAATGCTTGATTACTTACTATCTCAAAAGAAAGAAAACGGAACGCTTCCAGAGAACGGTGTCGTATTAAAAACAATCGTAACGTCTGAAATTGGTCGTACAATTGCAAAAGCATACGGTTTAGATACAATTGATACGTTAACTGGATTTAAATTTATCGGTGAGAAAATTAGACAGTATGAAGAAAGTGGACAATATGAATTCCAATTCGGTTATGAGGAAAGCTATGGTTATTTAATCCGCCCATTCTGCCGTGATAAAGATGCAGTACAATCTGTTCTATTTGCATGTGAAGTAGCTGCATACTACAAATCACAAGGGAAAACGTTATATGACGGTCTATTAGAAGTATTTGAGAAGTACGGCTTCTTCCGTGAAGACCTTGTATCGTTAACGTTAAAAGGAAAAGATGGAGCGGAAAAAATCCAAGAGATGATGGCAACGTTCCGTGAGAATCCTCCGAAAGAAGTGGCGGGCTTAACAGTCGTAGCAGTTGAAGACTATAAAGCGAGCGTTGTTACATCTTTACAAGATGGACATAAAGAAGAGATTCACTTACCGAAATCAAATGTGTTAAAATATCAATTAGAGGATGGTTCATGGTTCTGCCTACGCCCATCTGGAACTGAGCCGAAGATTAAGTTTTACTTCGGTGTAAAAGATAGTTCTTTACAAAATAGTGAACAAAAGTTACTTACTATTAAAGAAGACATTATGAATCGTTTATAATACAAAGTAATTTTAAGTAGTAAGGAACAAAAGGGAGCGAAATCTCCCTTTTGTTTTATGTAGGAAATGCTTGCTATTGATTCCGACAGGAGAGAGGGTATTTTGTGATGAAAAAAGTAAGAAAAGCGATAATCCCAGCAGCTGGATTAGGAACACGTTTTTTACCAGCAACGAAAGCAATGCCGAAAGAAATGTTACCGATAGTAGATAAACCAACGATTCAATACATTGTAGAAGAAGCAGTGAAATCGGGAATCGAAGATATTATTATTGTTACTGGTAAAACAAAGCGCTCTATCGAAGATCATTTTGATAACGCATTTGAACTAGAACAAAACTTATTAGAGAAGAAAAAATATGAGTTGCTTGAAAAAGTACAAGCTTCTTCAAAAATGGTAGATATTCATTACATCCGTCAAAAAGAGCCGAAGGGACTAGGACATGCTGTTTGGTGTGCACGTAAATTCATTGGTGATGAGCCATTTGCAGTGTTACTAGGTGATGATATTGTCCAAGCTGAGAAACCGTGTTTACGTCAATTAATGGATGAGTATGAAAAAACACTTTCTTCTGTTATTGGTGTACAAACTGTTCCAGAGTCGGAAACACATCGCTATGGAATTATCGATCCATTAGAACAAGAAGGTCGTCGTTACCAAGTTCGCAATTTCGTTGAGAAACCAGCACAAGGTACAGCTCCTTCAAACTTAGCGATTATGGGGCGCTACATTTTAACGCCTGAAATCTTTATGTTCTTAGAACAGCAACATGTCGGTGCTGGTGGTGAAATTCAGTTAACAGATGCAATCCAAAGCTTAAATGAAATCCAACGTGTATTTGCCTACGATTTCGAAGGAAAGCGCTACGACGTAGGTGAAAAGCTAGGATTCGTTCAAACGACAATCGAAATGGCTCTGCAACACCCAGAATTACGTGATGACATGGTTGCGATGATGAAGAAAATTTTAGAAGAACAAGCGAATCAAGAGTCATAATAAAAAATGAGTTATTTCAGTATACTGAAATAACTCATTTTTTTATTATGAAATCGTCGAATGAGAATGCTGATAAGCAGAACGACGCACAGCATAATATATGCGAGGTGCGATAATAGCACCGATAATTGTAAATGCAATATCTTTTACTGCAAACCACATCATAATCATCCAAGCAGCTTTATAGCTCATATTACCGCCCATAAAGAGATTGACTGCCCCGTACATGTAAGTAGTACCGATTATATAAGTTAAAATAATTCCTGTGAAAGAGGCAACTGCAAATGTAATGAATGTTGGTCTTTCTTTTTGTTCTACTAGTTTTCCGGATACGTAAGCAACGATAATAAATGCGATAATAAAACCACCAGTAGGATCTAAAAGTGCTCCAAATCCAGCTTTGAAGTTAGCGAAGATTGGTGCGCCGGCTACGCCAACGAGCATATATACAGTCATGGATAAGGCACCAAGTCTACTTCCAAGAAGAAGACCTGCTAAAATTGCGAAAAATGGTTGCATAGATAATGGGATGCCTGCTACTTGAAGGAATGGTGCCCAAGATACAATATTTGCACCGATTGCCATAAGAGCAACGAACATGGCAGCTAATGCTAAATCTAAAACATGAAATCTTCTCATAATGTTAACCTCCTGTTGTTTTTAGGTTAACATTATCGTAGCGAAAATATTTACTTGTTGTCAATCAAAATATTTTGATAAGAAGGCTTTAAATAGTCTCTTAGCAACGTATATGGAATACGAAATTGCGGAATTCCACTTGAATAGGGAGCAATCTCATATAAAGGGAAATAAATGACGAGATTGTCTGGCTCTAAAAAGAAGTGGAATTTTTTCATACTCATTACTTTTTCAGTTGCATCAGGAAAATAAATGCTTTCATTTTGTTTAATTTGTCGTACAATCTCCGCACGGATTACATCTTTATATTTATCCTTTTGTTCAAATAAATCGTCTAAGTGCAGTACCTTTTTTTCGTTTAAATCGAATGTATTTGCCTTCCACGTATAAAGACCGTGTGCTCCACCAGTATATTGATAGTAATTCACATATAGGCTAAGAAAAGGTGGTTTGTTTAAAGAGACTTTATAATCAACATTTGCTACGTACGGATGAAATGGTGTACTAGATCCTTCTGTCTCTTTATAATATTTTTTTGCTTCTTTTTCTAATTTGGTTTTAAATTTGTCAGTGGATTTTTTGTAGTATAAATTGAGTTTATTTTGAAATTTAGAGTCAGAAAATTCGTGAAAAGAAGGCCTGTTTATTTGATATTCTATATAAGGTTTCTTACCTTTTTGCGTTACAGTCTTAACATCGATTGTCAGGTTAGATGCTTTGGCTGTTATTGCACAATTTGGTACAATAGTCAGCAAGGAGAACATAAGCAGTAATATACAAAATTTCTGTTTCATTTAGGTGAAGCCTCCTTATATAAGTGTTATAAGTAGTTTGAAAATAAATAGGTAAAATTATACATTTAATTAAAGTAAGAGAAGGGGGAAGCGATATGGCAAAAACTTTAATGGATTCACTTGGAATTGAGTTGTTAGAGATGACAGAAGATAAGGTGGTTGCTACGATGCCTGTTGATGAGCGTACGCATCAGCCATTTGGATTTTTACATGGTGGTGCATCGGTTGCATTAGCAGAAACAGTGGCAAGTGTTGGTTCATATAATTTAATTGATCAAGAAAAATGTATTTGTTTCGGATTAGAAATTAATGCGAACCACATTCGCTCAAAGAAAGATGGAATTGTAACAGCGATTGGAACACCAATACATAGAGGACAATCGACAATGGTTTGGGATGTTCGCATTATTGATGAAAATGATGATTTACTATGTATATCAAGATGTACAGTAGCAATTAAAGAAAAACGTGAAAAATAAAAAAGAGGCGCTCTTATGAGCAGCCTCTTTTTCTTATAATTAGAACTGGATTTTCTTCTCTAAGAAACCTTTTAGTTCGCTAATTGGCATACGAACTTGTTCCATTGTGTCACGGTCACGTACTGTAACAGCTTTGTCTTCAACTGAGTCGAAGTCGTATGTGATACAGAATGGTGTACCGATTTCGTCTTGACGACGGTAACGTTTACCGATAGAACCAGTTTCATCAAAGTCTACCATGAAGTCTTTAGCTAATTCTGCGAATACTTCAGTAGCACCTTCAGATAGCTTTTTAGATAATGGTAAGATAGCTGCTTTGTATGGTGCTAAAGCAGGGTGGAAACGAAGAACTGTACGAGAATCGTTTTCTAATTGCTCTTCTTCATATGCATCACATAAGAATGCTAATGTTACGCGGTCTGCGCCTAAAGATGGCTCGATGCAGTATGGTACGTAACGCTCATTCGTTTGTGGATCGATATAGTTAAAGTCTTCGTTTGAGTGTTCCATGTGACGTTTTAAGTCGAAGTCTGTACGAGATGCAACGCCCCAAAGTTCGCCCCAACCGAATGGGAATTTGAATTCAATGTCAGTTGTTGCATTACTGTAGTGAGATAACTCTTCTTCACCGTGGTCACGAAGACGCATGCTCTCTTCAGACATACCAAGTGAAAGTAACCAGTTTTTACAAGTTTCACGCCAGAATGCAAACCACTCTAAATCTTCACCAGGCTTACAGAAGAATTCAAGTTCCATTTGTTCAAATTCACGTGTACGGAATGTGAAGTTACCAGGTGTGATTTCGTTACGGAAACTCTTACCGATTTGGCCGATACCAAATGGAAGCTTTTTACGCATAGAGCGTTGAACGTTTTTGAAGTTTACGAAAATACCTTGTGCTGTTTCAGGACGAAGGAAGATTTCGTTTGTGCTAGACTCTGTAACACCTTGGAATGTTTTGAACATTAAGTTGAACTGACGGATTTCAGTAAATTCTTCACTACCGCAATCAGGACATTTTACTTCATGTTCTTTCATTAAGTCAGCCATTTGGTCGAAAGTAAGACCGTCAACAACCATTTCGATGCCTTTTGCATCTAAAGCATCCTCAATTAATTTGTCAGCACGGTGACGAGCTTTACATTTTTTACAGTCGATCATTGGATCGTTGAAGTTACCAACGTGACCAGAAGCGATCCAAGTTTTAGGGTTCATTAAAATAGCTGCGTCTAAACCAACGTTGTGTGGAGATTCTTGAATGAATTTTTTCCACCAAGCTTTTTTAACATTATTTTTTAATTCGATTCCAAGTGGACCGTAATCCCAAGTGTTTGCAAGACCACCGTAAATTTCAGAACCAGGGAAAACAAAACCGCGATGTTTCGCTAAGTTTACAACTTGTTCCATTGAATACATAAGAAAATCCTCCTTTTGAAAGTTAACGTATTGGCGATGACATACTCTGATACTTTGGAAACGAGCAGTATATGCTAAAAGGAACATAAAAAAAACGCTCATCCCAAGGCTTATTTGCCTAGGGACGAGCGTTTGCCCGCGGTTCCACCCTAGTTGATACACAAAAGGTGCATCCACTTTATCATGTATTGCTCGAGACTGCCGTTTCCTTGCGTCTTCAGGCTTTCACTATCCCTGAATCGCTTTTTATGCAAGTACTTATAAGTCCGTCATCGCTACTTATATTAATAATAATGAACATATTCTAACACGTTCTTTTTTAAATCTCAATAGAGGAACGCGTCTATCTATGATAGAGTCTCGCCTATTTTTTCATTATTTATTCCGTAATTTTGCTTAATATGCTTAATTGCTTCACGCTTACTTAATGGAGCGAGCTCATTGTTTTGCACGTATTCCCAAACTACGTCCTGATTTGTTTTTGCATATTCACGAAGGACCCAGCCAATTGCTTTTTGAATGAAAAATTCTTTTGAAGAATGTAGTTGTCCAATAATCCAGAAAAGAAGTTCTTCATCCATCTTTTGTTTATATTTGAGTTGGAATAAAATAGTGGCACGTTGTAACCAAATGTTATCTGATGCAATCCATTTTGGGATATAGGTAGAAATCAATTCTGGATGTTGCAAAAAGATATTACCTAAAAATGTAGGTACGATGCTATCGACAGTGTCCCACCAAGATTTTGTTACAATCAATTCTTCTAAGAAGGGGATATGTGTTTCGTTTATATGCTTTTTATATTTTTGCATAATATCAAGTGCAGCCGCTTGGAATGCACGTTCTGGTAAGTCCCAAAGTTCACGTACGATAATTTGGAAGTCTCTTTTATCTGGGAGAGTATGTATTTGAATGATGTCTTTTAATAATTGGCGTCTTTCCGGTGTTTGAATACCTAGAAATGGGAAGTGATTTTTCATATAACGAGCCATAGGTTCTGCTTTGTCAAGATTTTGATGAGCTGTAAAATGCTCTTGTAATGCTTTTACAAATGGATGCATACGTGTTTCTCCTCTCTTATTCTCTTTCTTCTCTTATTATACAAAGAGTTTGGATAAATTTTAAAACATAACTTGCAATGTAATGAAATATGTTGAAAGTAGAGAGGAGAGGATAAGATGGAGGATCAAGGCGTACTAGCAGGTTTCTTTGCTCTTAGTTTTGCGTTTATTCTTGTTATATTGATTTGGGCAATTATTTCATATTTGTTAACGGCTTTTGCACTTTATTCGATGGCGAAAAATGATGGTGCAACGGACGGGGTGCTTGCGTTTATTCCGTTTTTGAATAGTAAGACGTGGGGGGACTTAGCGAAAGATAAATTACCAGATTTTTTGAAAGAAGAAGCAGGGTGGAAAGTATTCGGCATATATGTTGCATGTTTCATTTTTAATTTCGTACCAATTATAAGTTTACTAGCAACAGCTGTATCGATTGTATTGTCCATTTATCTTATCTACGCTATTTTAGACAGATACGGAACGAACTCTATATTATTTACGATTATTCATGTAATCACATTTTCGGTGTTCTTACCGATTCACTTATTTATTATTCGAAATGAACCGGTGAGATATAAAGAGTAGATTTTTCATTTTTGTTGATAAGTAGCTATAAGTAAAAAAGCGCCCTGATTATCAGAGCGCTTTTTCTACTACATAAGGTAGCGTAAATAAATATAAATGTGAGAAATGATTAATGAAACGATCATAATTGGGAAACCGACTTTTAGGAAGTCCATGTAACTAAATTTATGTCCTTCGCGGCTCGCGATACCTGCAACGATTACGTTAGCAGAAGCTCCGATTAATGTTCCGTTTCCGCCCAGACAAGCACCTAGTGCTAATGCCCACCATAATACATCGATTTGTGCGTCAGATGGTGATAAGCCTAGCCCAACTGCCATATCGTTAATAAGTGGAATCATTGTTGCGACGAATGGGATGTTATCAATTGTTGCAGAGGCGATACCAGATACCCATAAAATAAGGATGGATGCGTAAGAAATATCTCCGCCTGTTATACCAATTACTTTTTGAGCTAACATTTTGATAAGACCGATATCGATAAGTCCTCCAACAAGTACGAATAACCCTGCGAAGAAGAAGATTGTTACCCACTCTACGCTTGCAAATACTTCTTCAATTTCATGCTCTTTCACACCAATTAACATAAGTACAGTAGCACCAGTTAAGGCGATAATAGCGGCATCGATATGGAAAATAGAATGAGTCATGAAACCTACAATTGTAAGTCCAAGTACCGTTAAAGATTTTTTCATTAATACTGGGTCTTTAATGTATTGTTTTTCATCTAAGCTCATTAATTTTTTAACTTGTACAGGATCGGCAATTAATTGTTTGCGATACATGAAGTAAAGTATTATCGCTGTAACTGCAATAATAATAATTACAATAGGTGCTAGATTCAATAGGAAAGCATTGAAGTCTAAATGCTTATTTGCAGAACCAATCATAATGTTAGGTGGATCACCAATTAATGTTGCTGTTCCTCCAATGTTTGAAAAAATAATTTCAGAAAGTAAATAAGGAACAGGATTTACTTGCAGTATGCGCGTAATAGATAAAGTAACTGGAACAACAAGAAGTACAGTTGTAACGTTATCTAAAAATGCGGAGCCAAGCGCGGTAAGTAAGGAAAGTGAAATTAAAATTTTAATTGGATTTCCTTGTGCCCCTTTTGCTGCTTTAATGGCAACGTATTGGAAGACACCTGATTTACTCGTAATGTTCACCAAAATCATCATACCGATGAGTAGCGTAATCGTTCCCCATTCAATATGTTTCGTAAAGGCGTTATGTAAATCGACGACCCCCACAATTACCATGAGTGCTGCACCAAGAAGTGCGATGACAGCGCGATTAATTTTTTCAGAAATAATAATGGCATATGTAATTAAAAAGACTGCGATAGCAAAATAATACTGCCAGTTAGCGAGTTCTTGCGTTGTTTCGTGCAAAAATCTCATCTCCTTTCATTCACTTTTTCTTAGTGTGTCAAAAATGCTCTAGAAGAAACACACATAACGTCATTATAAAGTAGGAAAATGGCGGATGTAAATGAAAGGAGAGATTTTGTCATATTTTCTGCATAGGTCATTTTTTCTTATTTTTTAAAATATTTGTGGGCATTTGACATATATATAAGATACATCCAATCTGAATATTTAAAATGGAATTAGCATTCGAGCTTGTTCGTGTAGGAGTGTCAAATAGAAAGGAATGACAAAAATGATAAGGAAGGGATCGTATGGATGAACAACGATTTTTATTTTTAGACTTTGAGTTTACGATGCCCCAGCATAGAAAGAAACCGAAAGGATTTTTTCCAGAGATTATTGAGGTAGGACTCGTTTCAGTTGCTGGCTGTAAGGTAGAAGATACGTATTCATCACATGTTAGGCCGAAAACATTTCCCTCTTTAACGGATCGATGTAAGAAGTTTTTAGGAATAAAACAAGAAGTCGTGGATAAAGGGATTTCATTTCCTGAACTCGTTAAGAAGCTTTCAGAATACGAAACGAAATGTAAACCGACAATTGTAACGTGGGGAAATATGGATATGAAAGTGCTGAAGCATAATTGTGAAATGGCAGGGATAGCTTTTCCATTCTTCGGACAGTGTCGTGATTTATCTCTTGAGTATAAGAAGTTTTTTGGAGAAAGAAATCAAACAGGATTATGGAAAGCAATTGAGGCGTATGGAAAAGTAGGGACAGGGAAGCATCATTGTGCGCTTGATGATGCAATGACGACGTACAACATTTTTAAACTAGTAGAAAAAGATAAAGAGTATTTAGTAAAACCAGCACCTCCAACATTAGGAGAACTTGTTGATTTTTCAAAAGTGTTAAAGAAAGTGAGCACACAGTAACGACCAAATTGCACATTATGTAATTTGGTCGTTTTGTTTTTTAGAGTTTGTAGTCTTTCTTTAACTGTTCTAATGTTTCTAGACTACGCTCTGCAAAAGGTGAATCATCTTCAGAAAATGAATTCATTTGAGTTTCTAATGCTAATTTTAGTGAATCTGTATAATCCGGAATTTCTCCTTCATATTTCTTCACCATTTGTTCTGGAATGTTCGTTTGCTCACGAAAAGCTAAAGCACGTCTTTCGTGGAAAAATGGTACGTCAGCTTGTTTTACGTTATGTAAGTCACCTTGCACCGGATGTTTTAAAACAGCTAATACTTTTACGACGTAACTGCCAGGGCGGCTATTTGTAACCTCACCAATGTATTTTCCTGTTTTATAAATACCAGTAACGATTTCACCAATTTCAAATGTTTCTCTCATATTTTTCACCTCAAGTTTATAGTAAGGAAAGTGAGGGAAGGAGTCAAAGAAATCCTTCGTTTTCAGAACGCCCCTTGAGAATATGGGGAGGTTGCACTATAATTTAAAATAATATAACAGAAAATTCTGATGTTTTATAAATCCTATAATAAGGAGTGTTCTATATGATGCCTTTATATTTTCCGGAAGATAAAACAGAATATATTATTCCGGGGATTGTTTGCGTTCTATTTATTATCGGTGCTATTGCCACGTGGCGCATGTTTATTCGTATATCAAAAAGAGAAGCAGACCGATTACAGAAAGTTGAAGAAAAACTATTAGCTGAAAAGAAACAGTAACTCATTTTTGTATGTTTCCTTCTATGCTCGGACAATCTAAGGGCAGAATATATTTTGGAGGGAATAAAATGAAAAAACGGCTTTTTTTCAGTTGTTGTTTACTATTTCTGATGGCAGGTTGTGACCAAGGAAAGCCGAAAGAAATTGACGTGAAATTACATAATGCTTCAGGTGATGAAGTGGGGACTGCGAAAGTAACTCAGCAAACAAGCGGAGTGAAAATTAAGATTAAAGGGGAAGGTTTCACGCCAGGCCCGCACGGCATACATGTGCACGAAATTGGTGAGTGTAAAGCACCACGATTTGAATCATCTGGGAATCATTTTAATCCTGATAATAAAAAGCATGGACTCCTTAATCCGAAGGGTGCAGAAAACGGTGATTTACCGAACGTAGTTGCAGATGGTTCTGGAAAGATTAAAGCAGAAATCGATGCACCTCACATTACACTTGAAGAAGGGAAAACGACGATTCATAGAAAAGATGGAGCGTCTATTATTATTACAGAAAACCCTGATGATGGTATGACACAACCGACAGGTAAATCAGGGGATCGAATTGCTTGTGGCGTAATTGTAAAAAAAGCATCGGATATGAAGAAAAAGTAAAAGCTACCGTGAATGGTAGCTTTCTTTGTGAAATGTAATTGAAAATATATCAGCGATTATTGGAATATATCGACTGTAACTCAAATTATATCGGCGATTATTGGAATATATCGACCGTAACTTGAAATATATCGATTTACCGACAAAATATGACAAAGGAGTCTGCCCTAAGAATGATTCGGGACAGACTCCTTTCTTATTATGAAAACGTATGACGCAGTCTGTTTAAAATTTCTTCTAAAACAGATCGTGGACAGCCGATGTTAATTCGAATATGTTCTTCGCCACCTAACCCGTATTTCTCACCAGGTTCAACGATGATTTTTCCTTTTTCCTCAAGTAGTGCGGTACGCTCGTTTTGAGAAAGCTTTAGACGAGAACAATCAATCCATAATAAAAAGCTACCTTCTGGCTTCGTTACGGAAAGAGCAGGTATGTGAGTTTTAATATATTCACAAGCAAATTGAGCATTATCTTCTATATATAATCGAATTTCGTTTAGCCAATCATTACATTCTGTATAGGCGCTTTGCATTGCTGTATAAGCGAAGATATTTAACCCGTGGAAGCCTTGTCTATACTGGATGGCTGTAAAGGCATGACGGAGCTTTTCGTTTGGAATGATAATGATCGACGCTTGTAATCCAGCGATATTAAATGTTTTACTTGGAGCCATGCAAGTGATAGTGCGCTCTGCTAATTCTTCAGATAAGGAAGCGAACGGTGTATGTGTATGGTCTGCATAAATGATATCGGAATGAATTTCATCTGCCACAACGATTACGTCATATTTAGTACATAACGATCCGAGCTGCACAAGTTCCTCTTTCGTCCAAACGCGTCCGATTGGGTTATGAGGGCTACAAAGAAGCAAGAGTTTGATGCCTTGCTGAAACTGCTTTTCTAAATGCTTGAAGTCTATCACATATGTATCATTTTGTTTCTGTAATGGACTCACGCATAACTGCCTGTTGTTTGTTGTGACCATTTCGAAAAATGGAGGATAAATAGGTGGTTGTACGAGAACAGATTCGTTTTCTTTGGTGAAAGCCTGTATGCTCGTACTAAGAGCTGGAACGATTCCGGCGCTAAAGACAATCCATTCTTTTTGAATATCCCAGTTGTATTGTTGTTTTGTCCAGTTACAAATAATATCTCCAATATTTTCGGGAGGAAGTGTATAGCCAAAAATCGGATGTTCGATTCGTTGTTTTAAGGCAGTTTGAATTGGTTTTGGTACTTCAAAATCCATATCAGCAATCCAAGCATGGATAAGTTCTTCGTTTTTATATGTATCCCATTTTATACTATGCGTTCCACGTCGATTGATTGCTTTATGAAATAGTTGCATAAGTTTGCTCCCTTCTTCTGTAAAACCAATAAGTTATGAAAGTTCTCTCTCTTCTTATAGAATAGCTGATGTGATAGGATAAAGAAAAGTATTAAAAAGTGAAAAGGCGGGAAGCGAATGGGTACATATGAAAAGATGACAGAGGTTGTGAAGAATTGGGATCCGTTTCAAATGGGACCGGAGTTTTATGAAACAGAAGCGAGCGATGTTGTGAGCGTCATAAGTGTGTTTGACGATCCAAAATATATCGCAAAGAAGATTCAACATATATACTTTATGTCTTTTGAGGAAGTACCTGCGCTTGAAAAATGTGAGAAATTAGCTGTGGAATTACTTGTAATAAAAGAAGGCGGAAGCTGTTCATTATAGGCTGTCGGGATTTCCGACAGCCTTTTTTATATTATCCCGCTATCTGCTGGGTAGTAAGACCTTCACCTCAAAATTTAGCGGAAGCAAAGAAGTTAGGTGGAGGCTGATTAAAGTTTCATTTTATTGCGCGGAAAAAGCGATAATTTCTTCATAAACATGTTCAGGCTTTTCTTCAGGTAGTAAATGTCCTGTATTTTCGTAAGAAATAAATTTTGAATTCGGTAAATCTTTGTGTAGACGATGACCTACATGTACAGGGACGACGCGGTCTTTTTCACCCCAAATGAGTAGGATAGGTGTTTCGATTTTTTGTAATTCAGTTGAAGATAAGTCACCTTCACGGTCTCGTATCATGCGAGTTAAAGCGGGAAATATACGGTCGTCATAAAAAGGAGCGGAGTAACCTTTTTTCATTTCATCGTCAATTAATGAGTGATCATGAACGACATTCATTAAGTTATGAACAATGCCGCGCCTTATAATCCAGTTCTTTACGTATAAATGAAAGAACGGTAAATAAGAAGAGTATAGTAAAGGTAAGGTTGCGCGCGCTAAATAGCTCGAGCTACATAGTAAAATCGTCTTTGAAATGAGTTCAGGACGTATACGGTTTACATAGAGAGAAATTTGCCCACCCATAGAATGCCCAACTAATACAATGTTTGAGAGAGATAAATGTTCAATTAAATCAATAATAATCGTTGCTAAATTGTGATAAGAATACTTAAACAGATGAGACTTATCACTTTTTCCGAACGGTGGCAAATCAAGAGCAATGACTGTTCCTTCCTTCGATAGTAAAGGAATTAGACGGCGGTAACTGAATGAGGAAGATAAAAAGCCGTGAACGAGTATGAAAGTAGGACGTTCTGTTTTATTATCATGTTCATACAATTCGTAATGAACAGTAGTGCCGCGAGTGGAAAAAGTGAAATAAGGACAAGTATATTTATGATTCATTTTTTGTCACTCCATTGATTTTTGTTCATATCATCTCCAAGGAAGAAGAAAATATGTTAACAAAAAAAGGCAAGATGACGATGTCATCTTGCCTTTCGTTTATTCAGTATTACCCGCGAACAATATTAGGCGGTGTTTTTCCTTGTAACCCTGCAACTAAATTTTCAGCGGCGGTCATGGCCATTTGCTGACGAGTTTTTAATGTTGCAGATCCGATATGTGGTAAAGTCACAACATTTTGTAATGATAAGAGTGGATTATCTTTTTGAATCGGCTCTTGTGTAAATGTATCGATACCTGCTGCAAAGATTTTCTTTTCTGTTAAAGCATGGATTAACGCTTTTTCATCTACTGTTTTGCCGCGAGAAGCATTAATGAAGATTGCTGTGTCTTTCATTAATGAAAATTCCTTTTCTCCGATAAGGTGATATGTTTCATCTGTTAATGGAGTAAGAAGAACAATAAAGTCAGACTGATTCAGTAGCGTCTGTAAATCACAATATGTAGCATCGAATTTTTGTTCAGCTTCTTCTTTACGACGGCGGTTATAGTAAAGAACATTCATATCAAATCCGAATTTTGCTCGTTTTGCAACGGCTTCTCCAATTCGGCCCATACCGATAATACCAATTGTGCTATGGTGTACATCTAGTCCGAAGTGTTCTTTTCCGATTTCAGCGTTCCATTCACCATTTTTCACGTAAGAATCGAGTTCGCAAACGCGGCGCCCAGCTGATAGCATAAGGGCGAAAACGAGATCAGCTACTGTATCATCTAATACGTATGGTGTATTTGTTCCGATAACATTTCGGTTTTTCATCGCTTGTAAATCAAAATTATCGTAACCGACAGAAATGTTGCTCACTACTTTTAAGTTAGGAGCTACTGTCAGTAATTCTTCATTAATAGCAGATCCGAAATTTAATAACCCATCTTTATCTTGTATTTTCTCTAATAGAATATCACGAGGTACTTTCTCATTTTGATCCCATTTTTCATAATCACAGTGTTCTGATAAATAGTTTTCTACAAATGTTGGAACTGGTTCAGCAATATAAACTTTTGGTTTCACGGTTCCATCCCCTTTCGCTTTATCCCGCATTTTTCCGCTGATTAAAGTTTCACTTTATTTTGACATAATTCAATAGAAAAATCTTCTTTTCAAACTTGAAAGGGTATTTGTATAATTTAGACACAAACGAAAAGGAAGGATGATTTATATGGTGACAGAAAAAGAATTAGAATTATTAGCTTGTCTTGAAAAGAGTAGTCGATTATCTGTAGATACATTAGCGAAGCTGTTAAATATAGAAGTAGAAGAAGTAAAGAAGATGGTTGCGAGATTAGAAAATGAAAAGATTATTGTGGATTATGTAACACATATCGATTGGACGAAAGTGAAAGAACATACAGGTTTAACGGCAATGATCGATGTGAAAGTTACGCCAAAGCATGGCGTTGGATTTGATGCGGTTGCTGAGCAAATTTATCGTTATTCAGAAGTGAAATCCGTTTATTTAATGTCAGGGACATATGATCTTTCTATTACATTAGAAGGGAAAACGATGGGGGAAGTAGCGATGTTTGTTTCTGAGAAATTAGCAACAATTGAATCTGTCGTTTCTACAACTACTCATTTCATTTTGAAGAAGTATAAACATGAGGGTGTTATTTATGAAAAAGACGATGATGATAAGCGAATTGTGGTGACACCATGAAGCAATTTGAACTATCTAGATCAGCAGAATCTTTAAAACCATCTGGTATTCGAAAATTTTTTGATTTAGCAGCAAATATGAAAGGTGTTATCTCCCTCGGGGTAGGAGAGCCAGATTTTGTTACCCCTTGGAATGTAAGGCAAGCATGTATTCGTTCTTTGGAACAAGGGTATACGTCATATACAGCAAATGCAGGATTATTAGAGCTCCGTCAAGAAATAGCAAAGTATCTAAAAAAACAATTTGCAGTATCTTATGACCCAAGTGATGAAATCATTGTTACAGTTGGAGCGAGCCAGGCGTTAGATGTAGCGATGCGCGCCATTATAAATCCTGATGATGAAGTGCTCATTATTGAACCAAGCTTCGTTTCTTATGCACCACTTGTGACATTAGCTGGAGGAGTTCCGGTTCCTGTGGCGACTACTTTAGAAAACGAGTTTAAAGTACTACCAGAACAGATTGAAGCAGTTATTACAGCGAAAACAAAGGCGATTTTGCTTTGTTCACCAAATAACCCGACAGGTGCAATGCTAAATAAATCCGAGCTTGAAGAAATAGCAGTGATTGTTGAGAAGTACAATCTAATTGTATTATCTGATGAAATTTATGCAGAGCTTGTATACGACGAAGTATATACAAGTTTCGCGAGTATTAAAAATATGCGTGAGCATACGATTTTAATTTCGGGATTTTCAAAAGGGTTTGCGATGACAGGATGGCGTCTCGGTATGATTGCAGCTCCTGTTCAATTTTCAGAATTAATGCTCAAAATCCATCAGTATTCAATGATGTGTGCACCGACGATGTCTCAGTTTGCAGCACTTGAGGCGTTACGCGCAGGGAACGATGAAGTGATTCGAATGAGAGATAGTTATAAGAAGCGTCGTAACTTCATGACGAAATCTTTCAATGAAATGGGCTTAACGTGTCTTGTGCCAGGCGGAGCATTTTATGTTTTCCCTTCTATATCTTCAACAGGATTATCTTCAGCGGAATTTGCAGAACAGTTATTGCTGGAAGAAAAAGTGGCTGTTGTCCCTGGTACCGTATTTGGCGAAAGTGGTGAAGGTTTTATTCGTTGTTCTTATGCAACATCGCTTGAACAACTTATGGAAGCAGTGAAGAGAATGGAACGGTTTGTAGAGAATAAAAAAAGGACAAAACGTAATACGTTTTGTCCATAAAAGGGGGGGAATACTAGAAAGCCATGTGTTAGTAGTCTATCCCAATATTGGATAATTATACTCCTTTAAGGGAAATTTTTCATGAATTTTGAATGAGTTCTGTCATAGTGGTATAATTTACTAATATAAGGTATACGCATTCTAGATAACGTTATCTAGAATGCGTACTAACCAATCGGATATTTAAAATAAATATATCTGCTTTGCTCTCTATAATTGTAGAGAGAATGGTAAACGTATGGGAGTGTTTCATATGTCAGAACAATATACAACAGGAGTGGTTGTAACAGGGAAAGTGACTGGAATTCAAGATTACGGTGCGTTTGTAGCGTTAGATGCAGAAACACAAGGGCTTGTGCATATATCTGAAATTACAAATGGATATGTAAAGGATATTCATGACTTTTTAAAGGTCGGCGATACAGTAGAAGTAAAGGTACTTTCAATTGATGAAGAGCACAGAAAAATGAGTTTATCGTTAAAAGCGGCGAAAAGAAAACAAGGAAGGATTCTTATACCGAACCCATCTGAAAACGGATTTAATACGCTGCGAGAAAAGTTGGCAGAATGGATTGAAGAGTCCGAGTTAACAAAGTAAAAGAGGAACGCATATGAGCGTTCCTCTTTTACTTTATCTTATGATATATATTTGCAAATATGATTGCATGCAATCATATTCGTATGTCGGAGGTGAAAGGACATACTGATTATCGAATTTCGTTTGTTTCTGGGTGCGTACCAAGATTTTCAGATGGTTTAAACAGTAAACCAAGGTTGATAAGCCCAGATATACCAACGATGCCGTAAATAATACGTGCAAGAGCTGAATTTTGTCCACCGAAAATGGCTGCTACTAAGTCAAACTGGAAAAACCCGATTAGTCCCCAGTTCACAGCGCCAATTACAGTAAAGACTAATGCGATACGTTGTAAAGTACTCATGAAAAAGCCCCCCTTAATTGTGAAGCATGAGCAAGCGATGAGTTAATTAACTCTTTTATAGAATGGGGTAGTTATGTTGTTTTTATACATAAAAAATGTTTGAAAGAAGATGTATATACATCTATACCGAAAAATGCGAATTTTTATGCAAAAAATGAACTTTTTCTAAAAAATATATATTGGTTACGTTTACAATGTTTGAATCGCTTGATTTACAACTTCAGTTTCGCTAAAGTGAATACAGAAATACATATCCATAATTGGAGGGAAAAAGATGAGTACACATGTAACGTTCGACTATTCTAAAGCGTTATCCTTCATCGGTGAACATGAAATCACTTATTTACGTGATGCAGTGAAAGTAACACATCACGCAATCCACGAAAAAACTGGAGCTGGGAACGATTTCCTTGGGTGGGTAGACCTTCCGCTTCAATATGACAAAGAAGAATTTGCTCGCATTCAAAAATGCGCAGAAAAAATTAAAAATGACTCTGACATTTTACTTGTTGTAGGTATCGGTGGTTCTTACTTAGGAGCACGTGCAGCAATCGAAATGTTAAACCATTCTTTCTACAACACGCTTTCTAAAGAACAACGTAAAACTCCACAAGTGCTATTTGTTGGACAAAACATTAGCTCCACTTACATGAAAGATTTAATGGACGTATTAGAAGGTAAAGACTTCTCTATTAACGTTATTTCCAAATCAGGTACAACAACAGAGCCAGCACTAGCATTCCGTATCTTCCGTAAGTTATTAGAAGAAAAGTATGGAAAAGAAGAAGCTCGCAAACGTATTTATGCAACTACAGATAAAGCGCGTGGTGCATTAAAAACATTAGCTGATAACGAAGGTTACGAAACATTTGTTATTCCAGATGATGTTGGAGGTCGTTTCTCTGTATTAACGCCAGTTGGTTTATTACCAATCGCAGTAAGTGGCTTAAATATTGAAGAGATGATGAAAGGTGCAGCTGCTGGTCGTGATGACTTCGGAACATCAGAACTAGAAGAAAATCCAGCTTACCAATATGCAGTAGTTCGTAACGCTTTATACAATAAAGGAAAAACAATTGAAATGCTTGTTAACTATGAACCAGCACTTCAATACTTCGCTGAGTGGTGGAAACAGTTATTTGGTGAAAGTGAAGGAAAAGATCAAAAAGGTATTTTCCCATCTTCAGCAAACTTCTCAACTGATTTACACTCATTAGGTCAATACGTTCAAGAAGGTCGTCGTGACTTATTTGAAACAGTCCTTAAAGTAGGTAAATCTACACATGAACTAACAATCGAATCAGAAGAAAACGATTTAGACGGATTAAACTACCTTGCTGGTGAAACTGTAGACTTCGTAAACACAAAAGCATACGAAGGTACATTACTTGCACATAGCGACGGGGGAGTACCAAACTTAATCGTCAATATTCCTGAATTAAATGAGTACACATTCGGTTACCTTGTATACTTCTTCGAAAAAGCATGTGCGATGAGCGGCTACTTATTAGGCGTGAATCCATTTGACCAACCTGGAGTAGAAGCATATAAGAAAAACATGTTTGCTTTACTTGGTAAACCAGGATTTGAAGAATTAAAAGCAGAATTAGAAGAGCGTTTAAAATAATAAAAAGCGACCGGATTCCGGTCGCTTTTTATTATTTTATCGAAAAGTCCATCAGTATATTCAAACTAAAGTGGGTATGCTAAAGGAAAAGTCTAGGAGGGATGGGCTTGATTCCGATTCAATCAAATTTAGAAGGACGTACATATGCGTTATATAAATTAGAAGAGATTATGAAACCACTTGGATATAGCATTGGTGGTAATTGGGATTATGATAAAGGATGCTTCGATTACAAAATCGATGAAGAAGATGGGTATCAATTTTTACGAGTGCCATTTACAGCCATTGATGGAGAACTAGATGTACCAGGCGTAATAGTTCGTCTTGGAACGCCGTATATTCTTTCGCACGTATATCAAGACGAACTAGATGATAATGTGAATACTTTAACAGCTGGAACAAGTGGAATGGATCAATTTGCTGAGCCGAAAGATCCAGATGGAGATGTGAAAAGAAAATATATCAATATTGGGAAAGTGCTCATGCAAGAATTAGAGCGTCATTTTACTAATGGTGAATAACAATGAGTATGTCGCTTTCAATGAGAACAAAGGAATGAACTGGATTAATCATATATTGTTCGTCGCGCTTTATACCTAGTAAGAGAATGTTTTGCTTTAAAAGAGTATAGCTACAATTGGCAAAAGTTTGTCCGGTGCAGGACGATGGAAGCTCCATCAGTTGTAATTTATTATCAGAGATTTCGTCGTAAAGTGAAAATAGTACACCTGAAATGGAAGGGAATAAAAGAGAAGCGGTAAATACATAGCTCGTTAATTTATTTCCTTCTATAATTTCTGACGCGCCAGCTCTCGTTGCATTTTGTATTTGTTCAGAAGTAAGAAGTTCAGCGATGCAGTGAATGTTTGGGTTGAGCCCTTTTGCAGTTAAAATATTTAAAATGGACTGTGTATCCGCTAAGCTTTCATTTTTTTCTTTATCCGCTGTTATTAATATGGTGTGTGCCGTTGCAATATTAGCCTTTAATAAAGTTTGATCGTGATGCGGACAACCTTTTATAAATTCTAAATGATGAAATGGTTTTGGAAGTAAAGAAAGTGTTTCATCAATTAAAACGATATCAAGGTTTGGTTGTAATACGTGCATTTGCTTTACAACATGTTTTGCGCGCTCATTCCAGCCAACGATAATCATATGACCGTTAGAAGTAGCGGCTTCTTCACCTTTAATTTTCATATATTGTTTACTAATCATCTCGGTAGCAAACAGCACCATATAATAAGAACAAAAGCCAGTTCCTAATAAAATAATACTTATACCTATTAGTTTTCCTATCGTCGTATGGGGAGCAAAGTCGCCATATCCAACTGTAAAAATGGTAACGATTGACCACCAAATTCCGTCAAACCATGTAGTGAAATGAAAAGGTTCTAATCTATGTATAAGAAAACCGGAAAAAGCAGTCAGTACAATAATAAAACAAATTAAACGAAAAATAATGGAATCACGAAATGTATCTACTAAATTCGGACGGGATTTCAATTGCCTATTCCTCCTTACTTTGTAGGACTACATTCATTGTTGCCATTATAGAAAAAAGAAAAACTCTCTAATTAAAGAGAGTTTGTTTTACGTTACATACTTTCCACTTCAGTTTGTTGGACACTTTCAAGATGCTGGAGAGCATAGTAAACATCAGCGGTATGTCTTTTTTGATCAATGGACAGTTTAAGATGTAAATAGTGAGAACCGTTTTCTAATGTTTTAAGCTTCATATTCTTAACTTTTATATCCATTTCTTTTATTTCTTCAATTACGATTGGGATATTGTCCATATTTCGTACAACAAGTTTCACAGCGATATCACGTTGACGAAATGATCTAGGGCCTACATATTTCATTGCGAGTGGTATAAGTTCGACACTAATCATAAGGAAACACATTCCGAATATCGCTTCAATATAGAATCCGGCCCCAACAGCAATACCAATACCAGAAGCACCCCAGATCATAGCGGCAGTCGTGAGCCCTGCAATGCTATCGTTGCCTCTTCTTAAAATTACGCCAGCACCTAAAAAACCAATTCCTGATACAATTTGAGCGGCAAGTCGAAGTGGATCCATATTCATATGATCGGTATGTGGTAAGTTATAAGCTGCTTTAATAGAAACAATCGTTAGGAGGCAACTAATAATAGAAATAACTAAACACGTTTTTAAACCAAGTGGTTTCCGTTTTAATTCGCGTTCTAAACCAATGGCAAATCCTAAAATAGCCGAGAGACCTAGTTTGATTAATAAATCGGTATAGTCCATATATATTCCTCCTTGTATGATATGCTATATGAATAAAACGCTTATTATAGAAAGAAACGTCTTTTGATAGAGTAACTTTATATAAAATATATGTAGGAATTGCTCATACATGAAAGAGATATTTCGTTTAAGTATATGATATAAAAAAAGAAATGTGGGCAGTTTTAAAAAAAGTTTATAAAAGGTGTTGCATTTCATTTTTCACCATGATATATTAATAACCGTCGCTGATGCGGAAACGCAGAAAACGACAAAAAAGAAATTGAAAAACTTAGTTGACATCGAAAAACGAAGATGTTAACATAAGGAAGCCGCAAATGAGCGACCAAGTAGTTCTTTGAAAACTGAACGAAACAAACAACGTGAAACGTCAATTTTTATTTTAGATGCTAGACAAACTAACTTTATTGGAGAGTTTGATCC
>NZ_JBPWAP010000050.1:0-40288 GCF_051776705.1 Bacillus cereus group sp. BceL291
TATCTAGGTTTATTTGGTATGCCCATTTTTAAAGATACCAAATATTTCGAGAGTTTTTTGGTTATATGAACGAAAGTTCATTGTGTTTCCATTCTTAAGTGGATAGGCATGTGCTAATACCTGCAAAACGAATGTTTTGCATAATAAGAGGAGGAACAATTATGTCCCCCTCTTCAAAGTGAAGAGGGGGTTTTTATATTGATAGAAATGAGGGAGATTCGTGAAATTACTAGATTTATTATCAAAAGGAATTGTAATAGGTGATGGTGCGGTTGGAACGTTATTGCATTCACATGGTTTGCAAAGTAGCTTTGAAGAATTGAACGTATCTGATCCAGATCTAATTATATCCATTCATAAACAATATGTAGCTGCTGGAGCAGATGTAATTCAAACGAATACGTATGGAGCAAATGAGGCGAAATTACGTATGTATGGTTTAGAAAATCAAGTTACAAAAATTAATAGAGCGGCAGTGAAATTAGCGAAAGCATCTGTGACAGATAAAAATGCAATTTTAGGAACAATTGGTGGTATGAAACATATCGGAGCTGTTACAACGACTGATATGGAAAGGGAGTTTATGTTACTTGAACAGGCGGGGGCTTTACTAGAAGAACAGGTTGATGGATTACTATTAGAAACTTTTTATGATGAATTTGAATTACTTCATGCTGTTAAAGTTTTGCGTAAGCAAACGAATATTCCGATTGTTGCGCAATTAGCGTTACATGAAGCAGGTACGACTCAAAATGGAAATGATGTCAATGAAATATTAAAGCAGTTTATAGATTACGGTGCAAATGTTGTTGGATTGAATTGTCAACTGGGGCCGCTTCATATGACGGAAGCTTTCAAAATGATATCGATTCCGCAAAATGGCTATTTATCAGCATACCCAAATGCAGGTCTCCCGAATTATGTAGAGGGACGTTACGTATATGAGGGAAGTCCAGCTTATTTTGAAGCAATGACACCGAAATTTATTGAGCAAGGTATTCGGTTATTGGGTGGCTGTTGTGGTACGACTCCAGAACATATTCAAAGTATGAAGCGCGCTGTTGCGAATATTACCCCTGTAATAGAAAAAGAAACGATTCAAAGGCCAAAAGTCGTTCATACGCATGAGAAACGTTCGAAGGCTCACGTCACTCTAGCAGAGAAAGCAAAAAAACAAACGACAGTTGTAGTGGAATTAGATCCACCGAAAACGTTAGATACACAGCGTTTTTTTGAAGGAGCAAGAGCGTTAAAAAGAGCGGGAGCAGATGCTATTACTCTAGCAGATAATTCATTAGCATCGCCTCGAGTCTCTAATATGGCGATGGGTGCGTTATTAACGAAGCATGATATCCCAGTATTGACGCATTTAACGTGTAGAGATCATAACGTCATTGGACTACAATCTCATTTGTTAGGTTTATCGGCGTTAGGGATGGAAGAAGTGTTAGCTTTAACTGGTGATCCAGCGCGCGTTGGTGATTTTCCCGGTGCCACTTCTGTATATGATTTATCCTCTATTGAGCTTATTAAAATGATTAAAGAAATGAACGATGGACGTTCAATTTTAGGGAAATCAATTGGACCGGCGACAAGGTTTTCTGTAGGCGGCGCATTTAATCCTCACGTGAGGCACTTAAAAGCAGCGGTTAAGCGAATGGAACGAAAAATAGATGCTGGAGCGGAGTATTTTTTAACTCAGCCAATTTACGATATCAAGTTAATTGAAGAAGTGTATGAAGCGACAAAGCATTTGGAACAACCTATTTTTATTGGAATTATGCCGTTAGTAAGTAAGCGGAATGCAGATTTTCTTCATTTTGAGGTGCCGGGTATTACTCTTCCTGAAGAAATAAGAGAGAGAATGGATGGACATGAAACGAAAGAGGCAGCAATTGAGGAAGGGATTCGCATTTCACAAGAATTGGTCGACGCAGCGATGAAATATTTTAATGGTATTTATCTTATTACACCATTTTTAAAGTATGAAATTACAGAACATCTTGTTAAATATGTAAGAGAAAAGCAAGAAGTGAAAGAAGGTATTAATTGATGAAGTGTATAGAAGAAAAATTGAAAAATAGCATTTTAATATTAGATGGTGCAATGGGGACAATGATTCAGCAAGAGGATTTAACTGCTGAAGATTTCGGAGGAGAAGAGTACGAGGGCTGTAATGAATATTTAGTGGAAACAAGACCAGACGTTATTTTAAAGATTCATAAAGCTTATATTGAAGCTGGAGCGGATATTATTGAAACAAATACATTTGGGGCAACGAATATTGTACTAAGTGATTATGAGCTGTCTCATTTAGATGAAGAACTAAATGAAAAGGCAGCACTTTTGGCGAAGCAAGCTGTTAAAGAAAGCGGGAATGAAGTATATGTTGCGGGAGCGATGGGACCAACAACGAAAGCAATTAGTGTTACTGGTGGTGTGACTTTTGAAGAATTGATTGAGGCTTATACAAGGCAGGCACGAGGATTATTAAAAGGAGAAGTTGATGTATTACTCGTTGAGACGAGTCAAGATATGCGTAACGTGAAAGCAGCTTATATTGGAATTCAAGCTGCTTTTGAAGAACTGAAAAAAACGGTTCCTATTATGATTTCAGGTACGATTGAGCCAATGGGAACGACTCTGGCTGGGCAAACAATTGAAGCTTTTTATTTATCAGTAGAACATATGAAACCATTATCTGTTGGGTTAAACTGTGCGACTGGTCCGGAGTTTATGAGGGACCATATTCGTTCACTATCTGATTTATCGGAGTGTTACATTTCTTGTTATCCAAATGCAGGTCTTCCTGATGAAGATGGACATTACCATGAATCTCCATCTTCTCTTGCTGAAAAGGTGAAGCGATTTGCTGAAGAAGGGTGGGTTAATATTATTGGTGGTTGTTGTGGCACGACACCAGAACATATAAAAGCAATGAAATCCGCGCTAGCATCTCTTAAGCCTCGTGACCATCATGAGAGAGAAGGACATGGAATTAGTGGATTAGAAGCACTGCAATATGATGAGTCTATGAGACCGTTATTTGTAGGTGAAAGAACGAATGTTATTGGGTCACGTAAATTTAAACGATTAGTAGCAGAAGGGAAATTTGAAGAGGCTGCTGAAGTGGCAAGAGCGCAAGTGAAGAAAAATGCTCATATTATTGATATTTGTATGGCAGATCCTGATCGCGATGAAATAGAAGATATGGAAAACTTCTTAGCAGAAGTTACGAAAGTTTTAAAAGTACCGATTATGATTGATTCAACAGATGAAAATGTGATGGAGCGAGCTCTTACTTATATTCAAGGAAAAGCTGTTATTAATTCAATTAATTTAGAAGATGGAGAAGAACGATTTAAAAAAGTGACACCGCTTCTTCAGAAGTATGGTGCTGCTATAGTTGTAGGAACAATTGATGAAGACGGTATGGCGGTTAGTGCGGAGCGAAAGATAGAAATTGCGAAAAGAAGCTATGAATTACTTACAAAGAATTATGGGATACGCCCGTCAGATATTATTTTTGATGCACTTGTGTTTCCGGTAGGGACAGGTGATGAAGAATATATTGGTTCAGCAGCAGCGACTATAGAAGGAATTCGTCTTATTAAAGAAGCGTTACCAGAGTGTTTAACGATTTTAGGGGTAAGTAACATATCATTTGGTTTACCACCGGCTGGACGTGAGGTATTAAATTCAGTCTTTTTATATCATGCTACGAAAGCAGGGTTAGATTACGCGATTGTGAATACGGAAAAATTAGAACGCTATGCGTCGATTCCAGAGGAAGAAAAACGCCTTGCAGATGCACTACTGTTTGAAACGACGAAAGAGACGTTAGAAGAATTTACAAACTTTTACCGAGTTGCTAAAAAGAAAGATATCGTTGTGCAAGAAACGTTAACGCTTGATGAAAGACTAGCAAATTATATTGTAGAAGGTACGAAACAAGGATTACACGAGGATTTAAGTCTTGCGCTTGAAGAAGGAAGAAAACCTCTTGATATTATTAACGGTCCGCTTATGACAGGGATGGATGAGGTAGGACGACTATTTAATAATAATGAACTTATTGTTGCTGAAGTATTGCAAAGTGCTGAAAGTATGAAAGCTGCTGTAAGCTATTTAGAGCCACATATGGAATCTAGTGATAGTGCGAAAAAAGGGAAAGTATTATTAGCAACTGTAAAAGGTGACGTGCATGATATTGGGAAAAATCTCGTTGAAATTATTTTAGCAAATAACGGATATGAGATTATTAATTTAGGAATTAATGTACGTTCGGATCGAATTGTTCAAGAAGTACAAGAAAAGAAGCCGGATATTATAGGCCTTTCCGGTTTGTTAGTAAAATCAGCGCAACAAATGGTAACGACTGCTGAAGATTTAAAAGCAGCAAATATTGATGTTCCCATTGTTGTAGGTGGTGCGGCGTTAACGAGAAAGTTTACAGATAATCGGATTTCACCATCATATAAAGGACTCGTTTGTTATGCGAGTGATGCGATGACGGGGCTCGATATTATTAATAAGCTTCAAAAAGAAGAAGAGCGTGAGAAGATGAAACAGGATAAAAAAGAACGTCATCTTCATATCGTAAAAAAAGAGGAGAAGAAAGTAGAAATTCCAGCAGTAATTGAGCCATTACCGAAGGCTGAAGTTATCGTGCCTGATTCAACAAAACGAATTGTATTACGCGATATTCCGGCCCTTCATCTCGCTCCATTTTTAAATAGACAAATGCTACTTGGGCATCACCTTGGATTAAAAGGAAATGTGAAGAAGCTTTTGAAAGAGGGAGATAAGAGAGCACATGAATTAAATGATTTAATAGATGAATTATTGCAGGAAGGACAATCTTGGTTAAAGCCGAAAGCGGTGTATCAATTTTTCCCAGCGCAAAGCGACGGACAAAACATTGTAATATATGATCCAGAAGATCATACGCGTGTTATAGAGCGTTTCACATTCCCTAGACAAGGAAAGGCTCCCTATCGTACTTTAGGTGATTATTTGCGCCCAATAGGAGATGAGATGGACTATGTTGCTTTCTTATCTGTTACGGTTGGGGAAGGAGTTCGGGACATTGCTGAAGAGTGGAAGGCGAAAGGTGATTACCTACGTAGTCATGCCATTCAATCGTTAGCGCTTGAATTAGCGGAAGGACTTGCTGAAAAAACACATATGCTCATTCGTGACCGCTGGGGCATTCCGGACTCACCTGAACTGACGATGGAAGAACGTTTCCGTACGAAATATAGAGGAATACGAGTGTCATTTGGTTATCCGGCGTGTCCAGAACTTGCAGATCAAGAAAAGCTATTTCGCTTAATTCATCCAGAGGAAATAGGTATTTCATTAACAGAAGGATTCATGATGGAGCCAGAAGCGTCCGTAACGGCTATGGTATTTTCTCACCCTGAGGCAAGATATTTTAGTGTATTATAGTCTAGAAGGGGGAGACGTATGAAGAAAATAGTCTTTACAGGTGGCGGTTCGGCAGGACATGTAACACCTAATTTAGCCATTATCCCATATTTACAGGAAGACAACTGGGATATCTCTTATATTGGTTCTCATCAAGGTATTGAGAAAACGATTATAGAAAAGGAAGGCATTCCCTACTATAGTATTTCGAGTGGAAAGCTACGTCGTTATTTTGATTTGAAAAATATAAAAGATCCTTTTCTTGTAATGAAGGGTGTTATGGATGCGTATGTAAGGATTCGAAGACTAAAACCAGATGTGATTTTTTCAAAAGGCGGTTTCGTATCTGTACCAGTCGTAATTGGAGGATGGCTAAATAGAGTACCAGTTTTATTACATGAATCTGATATGACACCAGGACTAGCAAATAAAATTGCGCTTCGTTTTGCTTCGAAAATATTTGTTACATTTGAAGAAGCAGCGAAACATTTACCGAAAGAAAAAGTAATATATACGGGATCTCCTGTACGTGAAGAAGTGCTGAAGGGAAATCGTGAAAAAGGTTTAGCGTTTTTAGGTTTTTCACGTGAAAAGCCAGTTATTACGATTATGGGAGGCAGCTTGGGCGCGAAAAAAATTAATGATACGGCTCGAGAAGCATTACCAGAACTTCTTAAAAAATATCAAATTGTTCACCTTTGCGGAAAAGGTAACCTTGACGAAAGTTTACAAAATAAAGAAGGATATAGACAATTTGAATATGTACATGGAGAACTGCCAGACATATTAGCGGTAACAGATTTTGTTATTTCACGCGCGGGCTCCAACGCAATTTTTGAATTTTTAACATTACAAAAGCCGATGGTTTTAATTCCATTATCGAAATTTGCAAGCCGTGGAGATCAAATATTAAATGCAGAGTCCTTTGAAAGGCAAGGGTATGCCTCCGTGTTATATGAAGAAGATGTAACTGTAAAATCTCTTATAAAGTATGTCGAAGAATTGAATCAAAATAATGAGAAGTATAAAACAGCACTAAAAAAATATAATGGAAAAGAAGCAATTAAAACAATCATTCAAAATATTTCAGAGGCATGATGAAACAATCATGCCTCTTTTAGTAGGGTGAAAGATTCCAAGAATTGATATTTTTATGTTACAATAAAGTGAAACTTTAATCAGTTGGGTTCATCCCACATCTAACTTCTTTACTGTTACTGAATTTTGAGGAGGGAGTCTTACTGCCCTCAAATAGCGGGATAACAAATGGGTTAATAGGGAAATTCCAATTAATGAGGCGTGAAAATACGAATGGATTAGGAGTGACTGTGTTGGAGCTAAGTCTCTATGAAAATACTGCACTTATTATATGCTTTGTGTTGTACGTTGGTAGTGTTATTGTTTATATTTCAAGGAAATTTTCGCAAGAAAGAGAGCTTGAAAAGTCAGAGATAACAGCTGAACTAGAAATGTTAGCTGATGAAAGTTATAAAAAACAAAAAATAAAAGAAGACCATGAAGCATCCCATCATTTAAACGCAAATAAGTTTTAAAGATGGGGATTTTTTTTGAAGTTGTTCTTTATTATAGCTATAACAAATAACGCTAAAAAGGAGTTTCCCCATACATAATGAAGGAGTGTATATAAATGAATTTTTATATCGCCTCAGGTTTCCAAAATAAACATCTTGTACATTCTGTAGCAAATGAACTGAAACATGCAGGATGGCACCATACATATGATTGGACCAAAAATGAAAGAGCAGCGAATGAAGAACAATTAAGAGAAATTGGTCAGGCAGAACGAAATGCTGTAAAAGAAGCGGATGTATTTTTACTTATATTAGATGGCGGAAACGGGAGCCATACAGAGTTTGGAATGGCGATTGCACTAGAGAAAACGATATATGTATATCATGCAGGAAACCCGCTCCAAACAACGTTCTATCACTTGCCAGAAATAAATATTTTTGAAGGAGATGTAGCTGAGTTTGCATCTTTTGTTATGAATCATGTGAAATAATAGTAACTACCTAAAAGGTTATAAAAGTGATCTTTTGGGTACAGTGATGATAAGAAACGTATATAAAGGAGTACATAATATGAAATTAGAAAATGGATGGGAAACGAGCTTTTTAGAAGTCGTACAAAATAGTGAATTTAAGAAAGAGGCACTTCTTAGTCAATTGCTTTGTCAGGATAGTGAAGAAGTAGAAGAGCTTGTGGATGATTACGGCTACGAAGAACTTGTTGAACGTGAACATGATGATGAGTTAGCTGAAATCTTAGGAGAAGAACTTTTTAGTGAGATAGAACGCCAAGTATTCTTATCTTCAAACCCAGAAGAAAAACTTATTTCATTCGTCAATGGATTAGGTTTTCATGTGCTAGATTGGATCGTTCTTCTTGAAACAGAATTTGGCATTGATAGTGCAAACTTTACATCAGATGCTGTGAAGGTGTTAGAAAAGCGTTTCAGACAGTTTCCATACATAGAGGACAAGACAATTTTTGATATGACATTTGGAGAATCGATGGATGTATTAGAATCTGTTACAGGATTACAACTAAAGGAAAAGATGAACGTATAAGGAAAAAAGAACGTGATTGGATCACGTTCTTTTTTTACATAATAATAATTTTATCATCTAGTTTTGTCTGCCCGGTAAGAAGTGCGTTTAAATATTCCACTTTTCTTATACAAGCTTGTATATGTCTTTCAATCTCTTGTAACTCTGCTTGGTGATGCGTTTCAATTGGATGAATTTGTACGTTGAATTTTTCAAATTGACTACTATATGTTATTTCTGCATAGCCGCTCATAATATCGGTTTCGTTATGAAATAAAAATTGCTTCGTTTTGTCACAGAATGATACATCCTGAAAGCCATATACTTTTAATGCTTCAATTACTTTTTTAATCATTTTTGTATTCATTTTTTAACCCTCTTTACGAAGTTCTACTTATATATTATAACATAAAAAATTACATAGAAAGCGCTTCCAAGTGTATTTTATTATAAACTTTACGTTTCAATCACAAAAATGAAACAAAGAAAAAATAATTGTAAAGAAGGAAGGACTCTTTTATTGTTTCGTCATATATATAGAGAAATAGTGCAATGAAAGGAAATTTTCCGAGGTGGAGATCGTATTTCCAATTTGAGCGCAGTAAAAGAGGTGAGAATTTTGAACTTTGATATTGTAGGACAAAAAGCATATATAAAAGATGGACCGCATCGGAACCGAATTGGAATTGTAAAGAAAAACGAGACAAAATTAGCATCGCAGTTTGCTATTGTAATTGGAGAACAAATCATTGATGTAGAGCTAAAGGATATCGTGTTAGTTGGAGTAGACGTGGGACAATTTCATAAATGGTGCGAACAAAATGGTTATTTGTGAAAAGGACGGGCTGTGAGATAATGAAATATATTTGAGGAAAGAGGATATGTTATCATATTCTCTTTTTCTATGTTTCAGGAGGCGAAAATGAAATATAAAGAACAGGAGTTTACGTTGGAGTTAAAAGAGAACATTCAATGTATGGAGAAGGAAATAGAGCGAATATCACTTAAACTGCATAAAGAGTATGCGCATTTATACATAGAAAAACACATGGAATTAGATATGGGATTTGCAAGAGAAAAAGAGAATCCCTTTGAGGTGGGTTATTATTCATCAGTTGCCATAGCTATATTAGATGAGGAAAAAGAGATGATTGAATTTCACTATATTCCAATTTGGAAATGCGAAAGAATCTTTTTAGGAATGTCAATTCAATCAAACATTTTTGGGAGTAAGAAAGTAGGGGAACTTGTTGATGAATCTTGTTATGAGATTGAGGAGGAGTTAAAAGAGCAACTAGAAGAATACTTGGAGTAAGAATTCTCAAGATAAAATCTATAAAGAGGGAACGGAATAAAAAAGACGCTAACATACAATTGTATGTTAGCGTCTTTTTTTCATTATGAAGCAATTTCACCAGTTTTTGTATCATCTTGATTGTACGTATCTTGATCTAATTCACCAAGCCATTTACTTGAAATAAGACCTGCTGTCATAGAACCACTTACGTTAAGAGCTGTACGCCCCATATCGATTAATGGCTCAACCGAGATAACTAGAGCAACAATACCGATTGGTAAGTTCATTGTAGATAGTACGATTAAAGCTGCGAATGTTGCGCCGCCACCAACTCCGGCAACACCGAATGAGCTAATAGCAACAACAGCGATTAAAGTTAAAATAAATTGTGGTTGTAATGGATCAATTCCTACAGTTGGAGCGACCATCATTGCAAGCATTGCTGGATAAATACCTGCGCAACCGTTTTGTCCGATAGATACCCCAAATGAAGCTGCGAAGTTTGCAATTCCTTCGGAAATACCAAGCTTTTCTTTTTGAGCTTCAATATTTAATGGCATCGCACCAGCACTAGAGCGAGATGTGAATGCAAAAGTTAGTACAGGGAACACTTTTTTCAAATATTGAATTGGATTTAAACCAGACAATGCAATTAATAATAAGTGAATGATAAACATTACGATAAGTGCTACGTAAGAGGCTAACACGAAGTTACCAAGTTTTAAAATAGCATTTATATCGCTACCAGCAACTGTTTTTGCCATAAGAGCTAATACGCCGTATGGAGTAAGGCGTAAAATTAATGTTACCATACGCATTACGATTGCATATACAGCATCAAGCATTTTCTTAAATAGTTCTGCTTGTTCTGGATATTTTCGTTTTACACCTATAAAGGCAATGCCGATAAAGGCTGCAAATATTACGACAGAAATTGTTGATGTTGGACGAGCGCCTGTTAAATCAAGAAACGGATTTGTAGGCAATAGCTCTAATAATTTATCTGGAATTGTTGTCTTTTCAATAGAAGTAAATCTTTCTTCAACTAGTTTCAGACGAGCAGATTCTGCATCACCTTGTTGCAAGCCTGCTGCAGATACATCAAATCCTGCACTTGCAGCGATACCGACAGCTGCAGCGATTCCTGTAGTAAGAATTAAAATTCCGATAATAAGACCACTGATTTTACCAAGGTTTTTCGTTAACTGTAATTTTGTAAAGGCTGAAATAATAGATACTAAAATAAGTGGCATAACGATCATTTGAAGTAATTTCACATAACCGTTACCGATTAAGCCAAACCAAGTATTTGATTCAATAATTATTTTAGAAGTTGGTTCATAAATAAATTGTAATATAAGACCGAATATAATTCCGACTCCTAAAGCAGTAAATACACGTTTATTAAAAGATACATGCTTACGTTGCATATAATATAATACGCCAACTAAAATGAGCATGACTGCAACGTTAATTCCGACAAGCAGTGTATTCATGTTGATTCCCCCTAATTCCAATCTGTTATATAGAATATAAGGCAATAAAACCTATAAGTCAACTAGGAAATTCCGGAATTAAAAAAAGATGGCAAAATGCCATCTTTTAATGTCCAGCCCCAGGGACAAGTAAAAACGTCGTGTAGTATGTAAATCCTATGAAGAAAACAGTTAAATATGCCCCAAATACGTATATATACATACGCTCTGTTAATTTTAAATAGCTTAAAAGTACGAAGAAACCTGTTTGTCCTAAAAATAGTAGTGCGGTCTGTTGCATATCCCCTACGTAAAACATAACCGAGAAAATTCCAGTCCAAAAGCCGAGAACGCGAAACATGCGCTCCATGCCATCTCCCTCCTTTTCTAAAAAAAGTAAACCTCACCTCACCTCATTATAGTTTATTTTTCTTACTATTGTAAATATTCATTCACATAAAAAGAAGCCAATTATTATTGGCTTCTTTTTATGTGAGAAATTAAATTGTTAGTTTATAATTACAAGATTTACATCCATCTAATAGACTATCATTTCGAGTTAATTCCATGTTAGGGAATAGGATTTCAAAAATTCCTTTCATCATATCTCCGTGCATGTTACAAATTTCAGTTGGATGATGAACAGCAACTTCTTTAAATGGACAATTGTGTACATCATAGAAAATTTTTGTTCCATCTGCACTTAATTCAAATGCAGGTGATAAGCCAGCTGTTGAGAAAGCTTCTTTTGCAATTTGAACTTTTTGTTCCACTGTTAAAGCATCTTCACTCACATTTAAACGTTGGATATGTTGTTGCATTAATTCAGCTCCGAATTGTTTTCCTGTTTCGTATAGCGCTTTCTCACCAGCAGCGCCAAGGCTAAGTAAAGAATTAAATGCGATTCTTGCTAACAATTGATAATCACGGAATGGAAATTGTAATTGGATAACATCTTCAGATAAGACATACAATCTGCTCGGTCGTCCGCCTTTTCCAGTTTTCTTCGTTTCCGATTTTAGCATATGAACATCTTCTAATTTAGATAAATGTAAACGCGCTACGTTTGGATGAATGTCAAACTCATCTGCAATTTCTTGTACCGTTACGTAACTATGTTTTTGCGAAATATATTTATAAATGTAATAACGAGTTGGGTCAGATAATACACCTGTAATTTTTAAAGCTTGTTCCATGAGGATCTCCACCTTTATCACTTTATCCAAGATAATAACATTATAATACAGATAAACATTATTATAGGTAATTTCAGACAATAATTCGGAAATTGTTCATAATTTCACAAACATATTTTTCCTTTTTCCTCTATTGAAAATACAAAAGTCCAAATTTTTATTGCGAATGTTTTCATGCTATATACATAGTGAGGAGGGAAAAGTGATGAATGGGATTGAAATTTTCGCGAATACAATTTTAAAAGAAGCGTGTAGGGTACAAGCGTCAGATTTACATATTGTGCCCCGGCAGAAGGATGTAGCGGTGCAACTACGTATAGGAAAAGATTTAATGACGAGCCAGTGTATTGAAAAGGAGTTTGGAGAAAAACTTGTCTCACATTTCAAATTTTTAGCATCTATGGACATAGGAGAGAAACGGAAGCCACAGAATGGTTCGCTGTATTTGCAAATTGATGGACAAGAAGTGTATTTACGCCTTTCAACACTTCCAACAGTATATCAAGAAAGTCTCGTTATTCGCCTTCATTTACAAGCATCTGTTCAGCCCTTATCACATCTTTCGTTATTTCCAAGTACGGCAGCAAAACTACTCTCGTTTTTACGCTATTCACAGGGGCTACTCGTGTTTACTGGACCGACTGGATCTGGGAAGACGACGACAATGTATGCATTATTAGAAGTAATTAGAAAAAAGAAAACACGTCGCATCATTACACTTGAAGATCCGGTTGAAAAAAGAAGTGACGATGTATTACAAATTCAAATAAATGAAAAAGCGGGTCTCACATATGAAACAGGATTAAAGGCTATTTTACGTCATGATCCAGATATTATTTTAGTCGGTGAAATCCGGGATGAGGAAACAGCAAAAATAGCTATAAGAGCTATAAGAGCAAGTTTGACAGGACATTTAGTAATGACAACGCTGCATACGAATGATGCGAAAGGAGCAATCATTCGTTTCATGGATTATGGTATAACGAGGCAAGAGATTGAACAGTCTTTATTGGCTGTAGCTGCACAGCGACTTGTCGAATTGAAGTGTCCGTTTTGCAGAGGAAAGTGCTCAACTTTATGTAAATCAATGAGGCAAGTAAGGCAAGCAAGCATTTATGAGCTACTATATGGACATGAGTTAAAACAAGCACTTAAAGAAGCAGATGGAGAATGTGTTACTTACAAACATGAGACTTTAGAATCGTCAATACGAAAAGGATATGCTTTAGGTTTTTTAGAAGAAGATGTTTATGTTTAAGAAAACTTGGAGTTTAAGTGATCAAGTAGTATTGTTGAAACGTTTAGGAGAATTATTAGAAAAAGGCTACTCTCTTTTACAAGCATTAGAATTTTTACAGTTTCAATTACCTGTAGAAAAGAAAGTACAATTGCAGCGCATGATTGAGGGGTTAAAAGATGGGAAAAGTCTACACGATTCTTTTCATCAGTTAAAGTTTCATCAGGACATGTTAAGTTATCTATTTTATGCCGAGCAACATGGTGATATTTCTTTTGCTTTGCAACAAGGAAGTGTACTTCTTTATAAGAAAGATAAGTATAGGAGAGACATGATGAAAATAATGCAGTATCCTATGTTCTTGATGTTTTTTCTACTAATCATGCTTTTTATTTTTAACCTCATTTTATTACCTCAGGTTGAAATGGTTTATAGTTCGTTCGGTTCTAATACACCACTACTTACAGAACACATTTTAAGTGCAATAAAACTGCTACCATACATTATTTTAACCGCTATTTTAACTGTTATTATTGGATGTAGTTTATACATGTTGTATTTTAGGAAACTTCCACATATTAGACAGGTAAAAATCATGCTTCGTATTCCTCTCATCAAAACATTTCTTATTTTAAAGCATTCACATTATTTTGCTACTCAGTTGAGTGGTTTATTAAATGGTGGACTATCAGTATGCGAAGCTTTAACAATAATGATGGAGCAAAGATATCATCCGTTCTTTCAATATGAAGCGAATCGGATTGAAAGACAATTAATTGGAGGAGAACAGTTACAATCTATCATTGCTAAAAGTGGGTATTACGAGAAAGAACTTTCTTATGTTATTACGCATGGACAAGCAAACGGCAATTTAGGGATTGAATTAGGTGACTATAGCGATCTTATTATGGAAAAGATAGAACGAAAAATTAAACATATGTTAGTTATCATTCAGCCTATTTTATTTACATGCATTGGAGGAATCGTTGTCCTTATGTATTTAGCGATGATTATGCCGATGTTTCAAATGATGAATTCTATTTAGGGGGCATTTGTATGCAGAATGAGGAAGGATTTACTCTGTTAGAGATGCTATTAGTAATGGTTGTCATAACTATATTATTACTATTAATTATTCCAAATGTAGTTACACAGCGTTCATCGGTCCAAGGAAAAGGGTGTGCAGCTTACGTGAAATCTATAGAAGCGCAAATACAAGTATATCAATTACAACATAATAAAATTCCATCGTTAAAAGAACTGGCAGATGAAAAGTATATTACAACTGATAAGTGTCCGAATGGCGAATCTATTCATATATCAGATGATGGCACAGTATCAATTAGGGCATTGTGAAACAACAAGGGTTTACTTTTTTAGAAATGTTACTCGTTTTATTTGTTATTTCTGTATTAAGTATAGTTACGTATTTTAGTGTTCATTCCTTATACGAGCGACAAAAAGTTGAACAATTTTTGAGACAGTTTTCAAATGATATTTTGTATATGCAGCAATTAGCGATAAACCATCAAAAGCACTACACATTACGTTGGCATAAAGATAGAAATATGTATGCTATAAAAGAGTCAGGTACAAAGTATTATATCGTCAAGCGAGAGTATGAAGAAGATATACAAATTGATTTGCATACGTTTCCAAATCCGATGACATATAACCCAAGTGGAAATATTAATAGAGGTGGTACGATTATAATTTCGTATAGAAATTATAAATATGAAATTGTATTTCAGCTTGGAAGAGGGAGATTTACGTATCGTGAAATGTCAAAAAGGATCCATAATGGCTGAAATGATTGTATCGTTAAGTGTTTTAATGATGGCTGTATCGTTACTACTACCGCAAACAGTATTAGTTATGCAAGAAAGAAAAAATATACAAATTCGTTATAAGGCAACTGGATTATTAAAAAAAGAAGCAGCTATATATATGTATGGAAATGAAGAAAAGCGAATAATAGAAAAGAATATAAATGGAATTGTGTATTACACATATTGGGGAGGCAATGAAGTTTGTACCATGTGGAAAGATGTGAAAGACAGAATGATGGAACAATGCTTTTATGTAGGAGAAAAAATAAATTAGAATTTGGTTTTTCATTAATAGAAATGATTGTATGTCTGTTTCTATTATCAATATTTTTTTTGCTCTTTCCCCGCCTACATTTCATTGAAATGGAAAATAAACAGTCGAAAGGGTTAAATGATTGGGAGTGGGATGTGTATTTAGGGCAAATGCAATTGGAGTTTCGTGAAGTATCATCTGGAGAACAGCTAGCATTTGAAAATGGAGAAAGTATTTTACAATTCCGATCGCGTAATGGGAGTGAAGTATCGTATGAAAAAGAGAATAGTCGTCTTATAAGAAAGGTAAATAGGCGCGGGAGGGAAGTTGTTTTACAAAATATTGGAACGGTTTCTTACAAACTAACACCTCATGTACTCATTATAAATGTGAAAGATACTAGTGGGAAAATATATGAAGGTGTAGTTATGCGATATAGCGAAATAGGAATAAACGTATGAGAAAGCAAAAGGGATTTACAATGCCTGGAACGATTATCTTTCTTATTTTATTAACTTCTTTTTTTATATACGAAACAAATATGTTGTTTACAGATGAAAATTTTTATATAGGAATAGAACAAAAATTTTTATTGGATGAATTACTTAACCGATCTATTACAGATATAAAAAAAGACTTACAGCAAAAAGAAAAAGAAGGTACATTTTTCTTTCAGTATGAAAAGGGAGAAGCGAGTGGAAATTATGTCTTTGAAAATGATTTAATTCTCGTTGCTTTGCAGTGTACACTCAAACAGGAAGCTTTCTATACGGTGAGTTTTCGGTATAGAAAAAAGGATGGGAAAATAGTCGATTGGATAGAAGGATAATATGTAAAATATATATATAGATAAACCAGGATTTCCTATTGTAAATTGAATTGATTTTTTAGAAGAAATGGATAAATATAATGATTAAAAGTTTAAATTTTCTCAAAAAAGAGAAAGGTAGAAAGAATATGATATATTCATGCTATCCAATCATTATTTTTAGGGAGAATAGGGAAATGACAAACAACAATCAAATAGGTGAAAATAAGGAACAAACTATTTTTGATCATAAAGGAAATACGATTATGACAGAAGATAGAGAAATACACATTATTTCAAAATTCGAAGAACCTCTTATTGTCGTATTAGCAAATGTACTAAGTGATGAAGAGTGTGATGAATTGATTGAAATGTCTAAAAATAAAATGGAGCGTTCTAAAATTGGTTCATCACGTGATGTAAATGATATTCGAACAAGTAGCGGTGCATTTTTGGAAGACAATGAACTTACTTCAAAGATTGAAAAACGAATTTCATCTATCATGAATGTTCCGGTGGCGCACGGAGAAGGATTGCACATTTTAAATTATGAAGTGGATCAACAATATAAAGCACACTATGATTATTTTGCGGAACATAGTAGATCAGCTGCTAACAATCGTATTAGTACGCTTGTAATGTATTTAAATGATGTAGAAGAAGGCGGAGAAACGTACTTCCCAAAATTAAATCTTTCTGTACACCCTAGAAAGGGAATGGCAGTATACTTTGAGTATTTTTATCAAGATCAATCATTAAACGAGCTTACGTTACACGGAGGGGCACCTGTAACGAAAGGCGAGAAATGGATTGCAACGCAGTGGGTGAGAAGAGGCACTTATAAGTAAAAGCGAGTGTTACGTTTTGTTCTTCATAGTATAAGAACAAAACGTTTTTTTATTAAACAAAGTAGCATCTTTCGTTATAATAACAATTAATAAATGACGATTGAGAGGACAAGAAATGAAATCTATATACATAACCGGCTACATGGGAGCAGGGAAAACAACAATTGGAAAAGCGTTAAGTAAAGAACTTCAAATGGATGTTGTAGATACTGATCAAAAAATCGAAGAGAAGCAAGAGAAGGCAATTCGAAAAATTTTTGCCGAAGAAGGCGAAATGGCTTTTCGGGAATATGAAAGCGAAATGTTACGTGCGCTACCAGTCCATAATGTTATTATTACAACTGGTGGGGGAATTATTGAACGAGCGGAAAATCGCAAGTGGATGAAAGAGAACGGAACTGTCGTGTATTTATATTGTGATCCGCATGTAATTGCAGAAAGGCTTCGTGAAGATACGACACGTCCACTATTTCAAAAGAAAGATATAGATGCATTCGTAAAGAAATTTGAATCACGCCGAGCTTATTATGAAGAGGCTCATATTCATATCGATACGACAAATAAGTCTGTAAAGCAAATTATGAATGAATTAAAGGAAAAGATTAATGTATAAAAAAGTGGACATACTAATCAAGTAGAGGTGATGATAATATGTCTACTAATGATTATGTTCGCTTTGTGACGCAGCAGTTTGTGTCGTATATGGATGCTCCAAAAGAAGATCGAAAACAAAAGAAAGAACAACGCCGTGCTGAAAAAGAGCCATTTATGAATAAGTGGTTTGGTGTTATGCCGCTGAGTGCTGCTTTGTTTTACCGAAATGTAAAAAGTAAAAGAAAAAAATCAAGTTAAATTTTAGTCATATGTTTAGCAAACCCAAAATCCCCTAGTGTCGTATTACACTAGGGGATTTTTATTTACTGCACGGATTCTTGTTCTTCCGTAACGGCATGTATTTTATTATTTACCCAAACAAATCCAATTCCGATACAAATGGAAATGCCCCATCCAACAGCGGTCATAATCGCTCTCATTTCACCATAGCCATCTACACCGAAAACAGAGATGAAATAAATTTTTAAGAAGCTTTTTAATATGAATTGTAGACCGAAAAATAGCGTTAAATATTGCAGTGCTGGATAAATACGACTATCACGATAAAGCTCACGACTTTTATCACGGTCATGGCCTTGCAGTGCGGCAATATCTGCTGCGAAATATAACATAAGTGGTTTCTTTATAAAAATTGTACATATGACGATAATACCGAGTACGATGTGATAATATGCATCATTCCACAACATTCGTTCAGCTGACCCAGATAATAAATCTACCGTTGTATTAGAAATGAGTGTAATTAAAATAAAGAACCCTGTCACGTTAAACTGTTTTTCTTTTTTAAAGGTATACAGTGTATAAATAATCCCCGGAACAGAGGAAAGTAACATCGCGTAATAAGGATCGATATAAGGTTTTGCAAATTTCCAAATGAGGAATGGGATTACGAGATAAAAGACAAGATCTAATATAGCTTTTTTATTTTGATTCATACAAAGCCTCCTTAAGTCATACATATATTTTATAATATAATTTCTGAAAATTGTATAAGGTTTAATGGGAAAAGAAAAAATATATCAATTTTCGAGGGGGAGTAGATTGAAAAAAATTGCCCCTAGCGTAGTAAGTTTTTTTAGTATATAATAAAGGAAACGCTTTCATTTTTAATTTGTTCACAAAATGGACGGAAAATCACATATTTACTATCGATATGTTGCTTTATAATGAAACTAATTAAATATACATGCATACAATATTGTGAAATAAATAACATAAATAATCTATATAAATGTAAACGTTATCAAAAGAGAGAGGTGGAGACAATGAGTAAATTTTTCTTCAATCATAATCCAGCAACAGTAGAGGATGGAAGGCTTGTTAAATATGCTGAAATTATTTATGGAGAAGGTGGCCGTTCTGTATTAGAAAATTTAATGGTGAAGGCATCTATCAGATTGCGTGATCGTTATCCGAATAAATCTGACGAGCAGATCTCGAACCTAGTAAATAAAGGCATCCATGATATGTTTCAAAAATATGTGAGCGAGTAAGAGTGGCCAAGGGCTGCTCTTATTTTTTTGTATAAGGATTGTAACTCTAGCTGAAAATAAACATGTATCCTGAAAAACGTAAAAAGGAGTGGGAAAGATGAGCAATGGAATTGGACGTTCAAAAGAAAATCTTCCAACTGATGCAAATCATGTGAGCGCGAAGGATCGTGCGTATCAAAAACGCATGGCAAAGCAAAAACAACAAGAGCGTAATGAGGATAGAGAATAACTCGAAATAAAGCTCCTTCTAAAGCAGAAGGAGCTTTATTTTGATAGAAAATGATTCGCGGTAACATAAAAGAGTCCGCCGTTAATAATTTGCACTGTAATACGTGGTTCATACTGTTCTTGCAGAGCTTGTTTTTCAATTTCATAGCTCTCAGGAAGTTCGTCACTTTCTTCATAAAAACGGTTTAAAAGGTCTAAATCATGATTCCAACGCACTCTTGCTTCTTTTGCCCACGTATGGTCATCTTCTGCAATTATATTTTTTAAAGCGTCTTCTATGCGTTGTAAACCACTTTGAGGTTTAATGATGGGCGAGAGCGTAAAACAAAAATCAGGTATTTTTGGTGTAAGTTTAATGTTTGTTAATGTTTCATGAAAGTTTGCCATCATTGTTCCAGAAATGAGATGAATACCAATCGAGTGAAGGATGTCTTTTTTTCGATCACATTGATAGGAAACTTTTATATTAATACCGAGCCAGGGGTGGAGCGGTGTATGTGTTGCCCCATTATGTCTTACATCCTCATATAAACGTATGTATGAGCCTAATTCTTTTGTCGTTTGGAAAATTTGATGTAGACGTGGTGAACCGTAGTGAATAAGCTCACCATCATTTTCTTCATTTTCTGGATTTGTAATAAGAGTAAGGCGCATCGGATTCGGTACGCCTCCTGTTTTCTCAAGATAGTGCCAATAAAAAGGGCGATTCATTAATAATTTATCCATCTCAATTGTTAACTGTACATCTAATAAATGAGGAGAACGTTCTAAAATTTCACAGTTATTCGCCTCAAAGAAATTGTATAAGTAATTATGAATTTCATGTTGCTGCATAGCCTTGCACCTCAGCTTCATTTCGTTTCGCAAAGTCGATAATAGATGTTAAGTTTTCCATCTTAATTCTAATTTCACCTTCGCTTTTTGATTGCGCGAAAATTTCTTGAATGTGCGCGTCGATGTTTTTCATATTAATTCTCGTTAAAATTTCATCGAGTTCACCAATAACACGCTCGAATAAGTTGATTTTTTCATATAACAGTTTCAGAATATGTTCTTCAACAGTATGCTTTGTAGCTAAGTTATAAATATGAACATCATTTTTTTGACCGAGACGGTGAATACGTCCGATTCTTTGCTCAAGACGCATTGGATTCCATGGCAAATCATAATTGATCATATGGCTACAAAACTGTAAGTTAATCCCTTCACCACCAGCTTCAGTTGCAATTAATACTTGTGCGTGGTTTTGGAAAAGCTCCTTCATCCAATCTTTCTTCCCGCGTTTAAACCCGCCGCGGAATGGAACGGAAGAAATACCGTGTTGTTGTAAAAACCATTGTAAGTACATTTGTGACGCTCGATATTCTGTGAAGATAACGACTTTATCGTCAATTTCTTTTATAAGCTCAAGAGCTTTATTTGCTTTTGAGTTGAAAGGAATATGATTAATTTTGTCCATTAGCACATCGATATGTGGATCTTTTATATAATGTTCGTTTTCTTTCTGTCTTTTTTCTACATGCTTTTTCAATGAATAGTAAACAGCCTCACGACTACTACACGCTTCCCGTTTTAAAGTTAACGATGAGAAAGCAGATGTGAAGGCGTCTTGTCCTCGCCAATTTTCGATATCATTATATAGAGCTTGTTCTTGTTCATTAAACTCAACAAAAATTGTACGTACATGTCTCTTCGGCCAATCGATACCGGTATTATGTCGTCTATTTCGCACCATTACTTTATTAATGAGAGCTTTTAAGTCTTCATCTGATTCGGCTGAGCGATTTTTGGAAGCGTAATATTCTTCAAAGTTGGATTGATTGCCTAAATGTCCTGGTTTTAATAAAGAAACAAGGTTAAAAATTTCATCAATCTTATTTTGAACAGGAGTAGCGGTTAGTAATAAACAAAACTTCTTTTTTAATCGTTGTGCAAATTCATAGTTTTTTGTTTTATTATTTTTCAGTTTATGTGCTTCATCGATAATAATAAGGTCATATTCCAAGTTCAACACGATATCGCGATGTGGTGAACGTTTCGCAGTATCAATTGATGATACGATTACGTCAGCTTGTTCCCATGAGTAGCTTTTCTTTTGTGCTACAGCGGGAATGAAAAACTTTGTATTCAGTTCGTATGCCCATTGTGATACGAGAGAAGCTGGGACAAGTATAAGTACCTTTTTCACAAGCCCGCGGACCATGTATTCTTTCAAAATAAGTCCGGCTTCGATTGTTTTTCCAAGGCCTACTTCATCTGCTAGAATCGCTTTACCGTTCATTTGTTCAATCACATTTTGAGCGACTTCTAATTGATGCGGAAGCGGTGTGAAATGGGATAAATGTTTCGGTGCTTGTAGTCCATCAAAAGTAGGAACAAGTAACGATTTTTCTGTTTCATAAGCTAAGTGATATAAATCCCAGTTTGTCCAAGGACCATCTTCGTCAATTCTATTTAAAAAATTGTTTTGCCATGTCCGATCTACGGAAATATCGACATTCATTACAACTCTCCCACCTTTTATAAACTAAAGTAATTATTTTTTAATGTATGATGATTTGCCTTAAAAGAAGGCATAATTATCGTTATTAAAGGCTATATGATAGACAATAATAAAGTATTAAATCTCAAAAGCTGTATTTATTGTGTTTTAACATAAAAAATTCTAAATTATTTTTTATGCTAGAATATTGATGAAATATAGCGAATGATGTTAGGATAATGGTGTGAAATGTGTGGAATCTTTCGTATTTTATCCAAGAAAGTGATTTTTTATTTACGCTTTCATAAAAAAATATAATGAGATTCCGTATATCCTATCTTTTCAGAATGAAAATGTTTAGAAAAGGGAAGCAACTTTTATTGATTTGTCAAAGCATAAGGGGGAGAGAGCATGATTACATTACAACGTACACCGTTATTTGATGTATACGCGAAGTATGGTGGAAAAACAATCGACTTCGGTGGTTGGGAATTACCAGTTCAATTTTCAAGCATTAAAGAAGAACACGAAGCTGTACGTACAGCTGCAGGTTTGTTCGATGTGTCTCATATGGGAGAAGTTGAAGTAAAAGGTGTAGATAGTTTAGCATTTTTACAACGTGTTGTTACAAATGACGTATCTACCTTAAAGGTAGGGGGCGCACAATATACAGCTATGTGCTACGAAAATGGTGGTACAGTAGATGATTTATTAATCTACAAACGTGGTGAAGAAGACTATTTATTAGTAATCAATGCATCAAATATCGAGAAAGATTACGAATGGTTAGCAAGTCATGTAATTGGCGATGCGACAGTAGTCAATGTTTCTAGTGAAGTTGCACAGCTTGCAATTCAAGGACCAAAAGCAGAAGGCATTTTACAAAAAGTTGTGTCAGAAGATTTGAAAGAAATTAAGTTCTTTAAATTTAAAAACGATATTCTTGTAGATGGAATTCCAGCACTTGTATCTCGTACAGGTTACACAGGTGAAGATGGATTCGAAATTTACTGTAAGAGTGAAGATGCTGCAAAACTTTGGGAGAAACTTCTTGAAGTTGGAGCAGAAGAGGGCTTAAAAGCATGTGGTTTAGGTGCTCGTGATACACTTCGATTCGAAGCAACATTACCACTTTATGGACAAGAATTATCAAAAGATATTACACCGATTGAGGCTGGAATTGGCTTTGCGGTAAAAACAAATAAAGAAGCAGACTTCTTTGGAAAAGCAACGTTAAAAGAGCAAAAAGAAAACGGTGCGCCTCGTAAATTAGTCGGCATCGAAGTAATCGAACGTGGAATTCCTCGTACGCATTACCCTGTATTTATTGGTGAAGAAAAAATTGGGGAAGTAACGAGTGGTACACAATCTCCAACGTTAAAGAAAAGCATTGGTTTAGCACTAATTGATGTAAAATACGCAGCAGTTGATACAGAAGTAGAAATTGAAATTCGTAATAAACGCGTCAAAGCAGTAGTTGTTCCAACACCATTTTACAAACGTTCAAAGTAACGGGGAGAGGGGTAGATTTCATGTTGCATCGTTATCTTCCAATGACAGAAGAAGACAAAAAAGAAATGTTACAAACGATCGGCGTTCAAACGATCGATGAATTATTCTCTGATATTCCAGAGAGTGTTCGTTTTAAAGGGGATTTAAAAATTAAAGAAGCAAAATCAGAGCCAGAGCTTTTAAAAGAGCTATCTCAAATGGCTAGTAAAAATGCTAACTTAAAAGAATACGCTTCTTTCTTAGGAGCAGGCGTATACGATCATTATGCTCCAGTAATTGTAGATCATGTTATTTCTCGCTCAGAATTTTATACAGCTTACACACCATACCAACCGGAAATTTCACAAGGGGAATTACAAGCAATCTTTGAATTCCAAACAATGATTTGTGAATTAACAGGAATGGATGTAGCAAACTCTTCTATGTATGACGGGGGTACAGCTTTAGCTGAAGCGGCAATGTTAGCAGCTGGTCATACTCGCAAAAAGAAAATTCTTGTATCTAGCGCGGTTCATCCAGAATCAAGAGCAGTACTTGAAACGTATGCAAAAGGACAAAATCTTGAAGTTGTTGAAATTAATCATAAAGATGGTGTAACAGATTTAGACGTATTACAAAGTGAAGTAGATGATACAGTTGCTTGTGTAATCGTTCAATATCCAAACTTCTTCGGACAAGTTGAAAAATTAGCTGATATTGAAAAAATCGTTCATCAACAAAAATCATTATTTATCGTTTCTTCAAATCCATTATCATTAGGCGCATTAACACCACCAGGGAAATTTGGTGCTGATATTGTAATCGGTGATGCACAACCATTCGGTATTCCAACGCAGTTTGGTGGACCGCACTGTGGTTACTTTGCAACAACGAAAGCATTTATGCGTAAAATTCCAGGACGTCTTGTTGGACAAACTGTAGACTCAGATGGTAAACGTGGATTTGTATTAACGTTACAAGCACGTGAACAGCATATTCGTCGTGATAAAGCGACATCTAACATTTGTTCAAACCAAGCGTTAAATGCATTAGCAGCTTCTGTTGCAATGACGGCACTTGGCAAACAAGGTGTGAAAGAAATGGCACGTCAAAACATTTCTAAAGCACAATATGCAAAACGTCAATTTGAAGCGAAAGGCTTCACTGTAACATTTGCTGGACCATTCTTCAATGAGTTTGTTGTAGATTGCAAGCGTCCAGTGAAAGAAGTAAACGATGCATTATTACAAAAGAATATTATCGGCGGTTACGATCTAGGCCGTGATTATAAAGAGCATGAAAACCATATGCTTGTAGCAGTAACTGAGCTTCGTACAAAAGAGGAAATTGACACACTTGTAAACGAAATGGGGGCTATCCAATGAAGAACCAAGACCAAGCACTTATCTTTGAAGTGAGTAAAGAAGGACGCATAGGATATAGCTTACCCAAATTAGATGTAGAAGAAGTGAAACTAGAAGATGTGTTTGAGAGCGATTATATTCGAGTAGAAGATGCAGAGCTACCAGAAGTATCTGAACTTGATATTATGCGCCACTATACAGCACTTTCAAACCGTAACCACGGTGTGGATTCTGGATTCTATCCACTTGGATCTTGTACGATGAAATATAATCCGAAAATTAATGAGAGTGTAGCTCGTTTCGCAGGATTTGCAAATATTCATCCGTTGCAAGATGAAAAGACAGTACAAGGTGCAATGGAATTAATGTACGACTTACAAGAGCATTTAATTGAAATTACAGGTATGGATACTGTTACTTTACAACCAGCAGCTGGTGCACACGGAGAATGGACAGGTTTAATGTTAATTCGTGCATACCATGAAGCGAATGGTGACTTTAACCGTACGAAAGTAATTGTGCCTGACTCTGCTCACGGAACGAACCCAGCATCTGCAACTGTAGCTGGTTTTGAAACAATTACAGTAAAATCAAATGAAAATGGCCTTGTTGACTTAGAAGACTTAAAACGTGTTGTAAACGAAGAAACAGCAGCACTTATGTTAACAAATCCTAATACATTAGGTCTATTCGAAGAAAATATTTTAGAAATGGCAGAAATCGTCCATAATGCAGGCGGTAAATTATACTATGATGGTGCAAACTTAAATGCGGTATTAAGCCAAGCACGCCCAGGAGATATGGGATTTGACGTTGTGCATTTAAACCTTCATAAAACATTTACAGGTCCTCACGGCGGTGGTGGCCCAGGTTCTGGTCCAGTAGGTGTGAAAGCTGATTTAATTCCGTACTTACCAAAACCGATTTTAGAGAAAACGGAAAATGGTTATCACTTCAACTACGACCGTCCAGAAGCAATTGGTCGTGTGAAACCATTCTATGGTAACTTCGGAATTAACGTTCGTGCATACACGTATATTCGCTCTATGGGTCCAGATGGATTGCGTGCAGTAACTGAGTATGCGGTATTAAATGCGAACTATATGATGAGAAGATTAGCGCCATTCTACGATCTTCCATTCGATAGACATTGTAAACATGAATTTGTATTATCAGGTCGTCGTCAAAAGAAACTTGGTGTACGTACATTAGATATTGCAAAACGTCTGCTTGATTTCGGTTATCATCCACCAACAATTTACTTCCCATTAAATGTGGAAGAATGTATTATGATTGAGCCGACAGAAACAGAATCAAAAGAAACATTAGATGGTTTCATTGATAAGATGATTCAAATCGCTAAAGAAGTAGAAGAAAATCCAGAAGTTGTACAAGAAGCACCGCATACGACAGTCATTAAACGTTTAGACGAAACGATGGCTGCACGTAAACCAGTTTTACGTTATGCGAAGCCAGCTCCTGTACAAGTTTGATTAAAATAACAAAAGAAGAACTCGCTGAGGCGGGTTCTTTTTTTGTATGGATAATTTGTCCCGCATTAACGGACAGTAAACTCTCAACTTAAAACTTAGCTGCTGCAAAGAAGACAGGTGGGAGATAAACTGTCCGTAAATGCCCGATTGGTTCAACTAATAATCAGTGGGGATGAACAAAAATCCCCACTGATTAAAGTTTCACTTTATGCAGAAATAGTGAAGAAAATGTTAAAAAAATATGTTTTTTGTTTCCTAATGGTGTAAAGGTGTAGTTTTATAGGTAGTTTTGTTGAAAAAGTCGGTTTGATAAAAGTATTTATTTTTGTTAGAATTTTATTGAAATTAAGAAGATGTGATGAGGCAAAGATTACTCATTTTTATGTATATGTGAAAAAACGAACAAGACGGGGGTGAAAGTGTGGGATATCGATGTTATAGAATGGTATACCATTTAGAAAATGGAGAAACAATTAAAGATGTAAAAGAATTTTGCTATCGAGACCAAGGAAAAGTGTTAGAAAGAGTAGCAAATCGTGTAATGGATAATAGAGAAGTGACGGCGATTGATAAACAAGGAACAATCATTTCAATAGCATGTGAGGACATTGTAAAGGTGGAACTTGATTACATAACAGAAAGTTAACCTTGAGTCATATCGAATTATTCGATAAAATAAACTGTTGAATGGTGAAGTGAGAAGAGAGGAGTTTATCATGGGTAGTACAAGACACTTTTATATGTTTATCTTAGCGTTTGTTCTTGTTGTGGCATTAACGATTTACTTAATCGTTGACAGCAGCTGGTACAACACAGTTCATCCGGCATTCCTTCTGTTTATGTATATAGGAATTGCAGTAGTAAGTTTCGGAATGAGAGACGAGATGTTAGATCGCTTTGAAAAGTGATACATATACGAAAGACCAACAGGAAAATGTTGGTCTTTTTTTCTTGCCAAAAATAGGATGGTGTGTATATACTGTATATATAAGGTATACACAGTATATACACAAACTGGAGGAAAACATGAATATTATTATTTCGAATTCTTCCCAAGACCCTATTTATGTGCAAATAAGAAAACAATTAAGCCAGCTTATTTTAAATGGCGGTTTAAAGGGTGGAGATCAATTACCGTCTATTCGTAGCTTAGCGAAGGAATTACAAATTAGTGTCATTACAACGAAGCGTGCATACGAGGAGCTTGAAAAAGAAGGATATATAGAAACTGTTGCTGGGAAGGGGACTTATGTTTCACGTAAAAATAATGAACTATTAAAAGAACAAAGGCTTCGCCTATTGGAAAGTAAAGCGGAAGAGATTGTGAATGAAAGTAAAGCGTTGCAGCTTTCACTTGAAGAATTACAGCAGATGATTGCGTTTTTATATAAGGGGGAATGAGAGAGATGTTAGAGTTAAAAAACGTTTGTAAAAGTTATGAAGGTTTCGCAGTGAAAAATATAAGTTTTACGTTACCACGCGGATATATTATGGGGTTTGTCGGACCGAATGGGGCCGGGAAAAGTACGACGATCAAAATGATTATGAATTTAATTAAAAAAGATAACGGAGATATAAAAATTTTTGGCAAGGACAATAAGAAAGCTGAAAAGGAAATAAAACAAAATATCGGCTTTGTATATGATGAAAATCATTATTACGAAGATTTAACGTGTGAACAAATGAAGCGTATTATTGCACCGTTATATAAAAAGTGGGACGAAGAGCAGTATCAATCGTATATGCATAGATTACAAGTTCCAAAGTATAAAAAAATTAAAGAATTATCAAAAGGAATGAAAATGAAATTTGCGATTGCAATCGCACTTTCGCACCACGCAGAGTTTATTATTATGGACGAACCGACAGCAGGGTTAGATCCAGTTGTTCGAAGTGAATTACTTGATATGTTGCAAGAAATTGTAATGGAAGATGAAGTATCCGTATTATTCTCAACGCACATTACAACAGATTTAGAGCGCATTGCAGATTATGTTACGTTCATCAATGATGGAGAAATTATATTTACTGGTGAAAAAGAAGACTTAATGGAGAACTACGTAATCGTAAAAGGAAGTAATGATTTATTAGACCGAGAAGGAAAAGAACTATTTGTTGGATTACGAAAAAATAAGTTTGGTTTTGAAGGTTTAGCGAAGGATAAACAAGGAATTATCGATTGGTTTGGAAATGAGGTTGTACTAGAAAAGGCTACATTAGATGACATTATCGTTTACACTGCGAAAGGGAGAGGTGTCTATGCGTCAGCTAATCTATAAAGATTTGTTCTTTTTTCGGGTTATGTGGTTAGTGTATTTTATTATGCCTCTTGTTTTCTTTGGATTAGATCCAGATGGTGAATTGTTATTTCCAATGAGTTGCTTACTCATAACGATATCATCTTCTATGATACTAATAGCGATGGATGAAAAAAATAAAAGTGATGTTATTATAAATAGTTTACCTGTTGGACGAAAGGATATCATTATTGCTAGATATATTTCGGGTGTAATATTTATTGTAGGTGGCATGATTTCTACTACGCTAGTTGTTTTTCTTATAAGAGGTATCGCTGTCATTGGTGATATTGGAGCTTATCATCCCAATTTGTATATTGAAATTCCTTGGTATGTAGTAGTCAGAGGTGCTGTATATTCTTTAGTTTATATTACAGCATTATTCCCGAGTTATTATGGGACAAAATCAAAAGTAGTACGTGGAATATTTACAGGTGGAGCCGCTGGAATAGGTGTTATTGTTGGAATGTTTATTGGTGACGGAGAAAGTGCTACGGCATCATTCATTGATTGGATTATGAATCCATTACATTTTGGCATATTTATAGTTGGATTAATCACACTAGCTAGTGTCTATATCGTTTCTATGCTTCTTACAATTAAAATTTATGAAACGCGTGATTTATAGAGAGGAGAATTCATATGCAACAGTTGATTTTGAAGGAGTTTTTTTTACAGAAGAAGATGTTTCCTTTCTATTTTTTAATCCCTATTTTATCTATTTTTAAGAATTCCGTCGAACCAATGGGGATTGCAATAGGAGTATTTATAACATGTAGTACGATTATATATATTTCTTTTTATTATGACGAGAAAAGTAAAGCAGAAAAAGTATTAGTGAGTTTGCCTATAACGAGAAAAGAGATAATTATAGCTAAATATATTTCAAGCACATTATTTATTATGGCTGGTTTGAGTGTAACTTTTATAGTCGTAATATTAGGAAATATTTTATTGAACAGAGATATAGTTATGCCTGGATATGCAATATTTTCAGCAATAGTAGCAACTTTGATTTATTGTGCAGTAACGATACCGACTAATTACATTGGGGGATATAAAGTTATTACTGTCTTGAATTTGATTATGCTTTTTCCTTTAATGGGTATGATTGGTCTTATGTGCAATATTTTTGGTGATAAAACAATTATGTTAAAAGTACTTCACTCTCAAGAGGCTACACAAGCAATGGGTGTTCTTGGTGTCGGAGTATTAGTGAGTATATTCGTATCATTGTTCCTCTCAATGAAAATGTTTCAGGAGGCAGAGTTATAGAAGGGACATTTTCATATTAGGAGGTGTAATACATGATCAAGCAACTAATTTTAAAAGATTTCATCATTCAATGGAAATTTTTAATTTGGTACATACTGTATCCTGTTTTCTTTTATATGGCCTTAACAGATACGGAAAATTTATTCATCATTATGTCAGTAATTATTACAATTGGGGCAACAGTAAAAACATTTGAAGCAGATAGTAAAAATGAGAGTGAAGTTATAGTAAATAGTTTACCAATATTGAGAAAACAAATTGTGTATGCGAAATATATAGTAGCAATTATTATTCTTTTTATAAGTGTAACGGTCAGCTGTTTCACGATGGGAATGAAGAATGGGATTAACCTATTTGAATTTATTGAAACGACATTGCTTGCTAGTATTAGCTTTATTTTAGTGTATTTAAGCTTTGTTCTACCAATATCTTTTTGGTTAGGATATAAAAAAACTATTCTTATTACAATAGTAATATTCATGGCGCCGATTGTTATTTTAGAAACTTTGTTTCAAATCAACTTGGAACAAATTCAATTATATAATACCTTGTTATTCATTGGTTCAATATGTATGCTCATAGCATCTATCTTCGTTTCAGTGAAATTGTATGAGAAGAGAGAATTTTAAAAGGTGCCCTATAAAAGGCACCTTCTTCAATAACGACAATACGAGAGCAGTAGTTTATAAAAAGAAACGCTATTTGGCACATCTTTCGGAGTATGTAATATAAAGCTGAAAACGATGATGAGAATAAGAAATAGGAAAAATAAAAATAGGATTTGCTTATGTATAGAATTTTGCATATTATCCACTCCTTTTTTTGGGTAGTATGTCCAAAAGAAAGGAATGTATGAAAAAAATTGGAGGGGGAATAATGGGGAAACGAAAATTGTTATTTGAAATAGGAGTATTATTTTTGTCAATAGGTCTTTTGTTATCAAATTTTTATTCAGACATACCATCACCGTTTCCTAATTTGCATAAAGGAATTGGTATAAGTATTGTTATAATTGGTCTGTTTTGTCTTATCACATCTAACTTCTACAGAAAGTCTGAATGAATATAAAAAAGGACAGTTACTCTTTTTCAGAAGTACTGTCCTTTTTAAATAACTTATTCCATAGTTTGGCGATACTCCATATAATGACGATTGCAATGGAGGCGATAATGGACCAAACAATCGATATAATTTCAAGTGTCATGTTAGGAAGGAATGTGAGAATGGATAATACTTTATGAAACAATGATTCTATTATATGAAAACTTATTTGTAATAGAATGACGATACAAAGTGTGATCCATGCTAATATTTTCTTTCCTTGTTCTTTCCACATGACATTCACCTCACGTTAGCTTAATAGTTTTAAGCCAACAGCGCCGCATAAAATGCAGCTTAAGAAAGCAAGACGACGCCAATCCGCTGATTCTCGGAAAATGAGAATGCCTAGAAGTGCACTTCCAGCAGTTCCGATTCCAGTCCAAATTGCGTAAGCAGTTCCCATCGGTAATGTGTTCATCGCAAGAGATAAGAAGAAGAAGCTTACGCCGAAGTTAGCGATTAAAATAACTTTTGGTGCCCAGCCTTTCTTTTCAGTGGCTACTTTCATAAAGAGTACACCAATAATTTCACAAATACCAGCTAGAATTAAAAATACCCAAGCCATTTTATGCGGCCTCCTTCGCTTCTTTTTCTTCTGTTACTCGTTTTAAACCAATTACTCCGAAGAAGATTAAACCGATTAATAAAACTTTTACGATAGAGAAAGGTTCTCCGAAGATGAAAATCTCTGTAAGAACGATTCCACCAGCTCCGATTCCTGTAAAGACTGCGTATACAGTGCCGACAGGTAAATCTTTATAAGCTCTAAATAATAAGACGAAACTAATTGTAATTAATAGAGCAACACCAGCCCATTCAAGTGGTGCCTCTGCTTTTTTTAGTCCAATCACCCAAAAGATTTCAATAATACCAGCGATGATTACATAAATCCATGCCATATGTCATTTCTCCTTCCTACCAGTCGTTAGGTAAAGGGCTTAAAAACGACGCATTGCAAAGGGCAATCCGTCAGTTTGAAAGTCCGCGCCAAAATACTTTCCAAGAAGCGTCTAAACGTGTCTCAAAACGATTTAAACCTGCGTATAATAGTTCAACCATAAGACCGTCGAGTAAGCATAGAAAAGCCTCTAAGGCGTCTTTTACTTCAATGTTATGCAGCTCATCTTGTTCGCTTGCTCTTTTAAATACAGGGAATAAAAGTTTTCCGACGTTTTCAATGTGTACATTTGCTTTATTAATAATTTGTTCGCGAAATGCATCAGGCGGAAAATAAGAAGTTCGTAACCAAAACATTGATTCTTCACTTTCACCAAATCGTTTTGCATACCCTTTTAATAATTTTAAAAGCAATTCTTCAGTGGACGAATTGGAAAAGCTTTCGATATCGCCTGTGAAGCTCTGCAAATCTTTTTGAAGAGCAGATTCTAAGCATATGAAATATAGCTCTTCTTTTCCTTTAAAGTGTGCGTAAATCGATGGTTTTTTAATCCCAACTTCTTGAGCAATATTTGCCAATGAAGTTCCTTCATAGCCGTAGCGTGCGAAATGAGAAAGTGCTACAGCTTTAATGCGGTTTGCTGTCATTTTCATCCCCTACCTACCGTTCGTTAGGTTCATTATATGAGATGAAAAATATAATGTCAATAGGTGAAGAGTTGAAAAAGAGCGTTATAGGTAACGCTCTTTTTAGACAGTCTCTCGCTCAATTAAATGGAATGAAAGTTCTTTTGCACTGCCGACAATTTGCTCGCTTTGGATCTGCTTATGGAATAAAGAAAAAGCATGTGAGCCCATTGCGAGACCGGGATGTTCAATTGTGGAAATTTCTAATGCCTTTGAAATTTCATGATTATCAAATCCAAGGATAGCAAGGTCTTCAGGTACTCGAATACCATGTTTTCGAGCCTCTGTTAATAAACCAGCTGCAACTTGATCGTTCGCTGTGAAAATAGCAGTTGGACGATTTTTCATATTTAAAATATGATGGAGTATTTGTGCTCCGTCCTGCATTGTATAGCATTGGTGGAAAATCCATTCAGGATGCAACGTTTTCCCTTCGTTACGAAGTGTATCGGCGAACGCTTTTTCGCGCTCCATGGAATTTACACTTGTTTTTCTTGCTAAACAAATTCCGATTTTTTCATGGCCTCTACTTAGTAAATAGGCAGTACCGAGACGGAAACCTTCATAATGATCTACGTAGATGGATGAAATGAGGGGATGCTTCATTTTTTCACATGAAATAATAGGGGCAAATTTTGCAAAAGGTTCGATTTGTTCCCAAGAGCTCGTTCGGGAGCAAATAATCATCCCATCAAATTGTTTCATTTTCATCATTTCAAGAACACGAATTTCTTCAATGCTATCGTAATTCGTTTGACATAAATTAATGTGATATCCGGCAGCTAACGCTTCGTTTCCGATTCCTTCAATAATCGTACTGAAGTAGGGGAGGTTAATGAAAGGAAGCATAACGCCAATTGTATATGTTTTCCCTCTTATTAAATGGACAGCATTTATATTTTTTGCGTAGTTTAATTCTTCAACAGCATCTAGAACACGCTTACGCTTTTCTTCTTTTACGTAAGGGTGATTATTCAGGACACGAGAAACAGTTGATATCGATACACCAGCAGTTTTAGCAATTTGTTTTATATTGGCCATATGTATCACCTCTTTCCCTTATTATAAAGGGAAAATAATAAGAAAGAAAAAATCTTGACCTGAAAAGCTTTTCACAAACTATGGTATTAATAAGACTTCTTTTTATTCGCGTAACCTTTTCACTTGGGCGTAAGAATGATAGGGGTCTTTTTTGTTTGCAAAAAGTGTTGTCAAAATGTGTGAGAATAACGTGGAAAGTTTTCAAAGGTGGAGTTTGGTGACAAAGCGAATATGAAGAGAATATCAACGCTTCGTTCGTTAAGAGAGCGGTATGAAAGGGCGGAAACAAATTGAAAAAAAGAATCATTTGTTTCGTGTTTTCTAGTTTCATGCTTAGTTCGTGTTCGTTTCAGCAAACGATGCAAGAAGAAAAACACTTTGTGGGAACAACAGGAGGAGCTATGGATCGTGTTACGGATCCTATTCCGCTAAAGGAACTTCCAAAATATTTTCCGGTGAAGTTTAAAGTTCCAACGTTTTTACCGTACGACATTACAAGTGATGTGAAGGGGGAAGTAAGAACGCTTGGGAAAAAGAACATTGTCTTAACGATTAAATATAAACAGAAGGAGTCAGGTAGAAATGAGTATATTGAGTTAAATGTCGCGAACTTTCCTTATAGTTTTCCGGATCTTGTGGAAGAGAAGCGATTTCAAGAACAAATGAAACTGAATAATGGAACGTCTGCTTATTTTAAAAATAAAGATGATTATGAACGTGGTGACGAATTTGCTACGCTTATATGGAAAGAGAAAGGAATTGAATATCAACTGCTGTATCGGAATGTAGAAGAGAACGATGAAAAGGTAATCAAGCAGAATTTATTATACATTGCGAATAAGATGAAATGAAAAAACTAGCTGATTTATTCAGCTAGTTTTTTGTATGTTATTATTTCTTTTTAATTTTGCCTGTCCAAGATTTAAATCCACCTTGTAATTGGTAGAAATCTTTGTAGCCTTGTTTTTTTAAGTATTGCGCTGCACGACCTGTACGGAATCCGCTTTGGCAATATAAGTAAACAGGTTGATCTTGACGAAGTTCTTTATGGCGAAGGCGAATTTGTGATAACGGAATGTTACGTGCACCTAAAATATGCCCTGCGTTATATTCGTCTGCTTCACGAATATCGATAAGCTGTGCTTTACGGTAGCCAGCGCGAAATTCTTCTTCTGTAAGAGTTTTAATTAATTTTTTCTGATAGAAGTACATCCATACAGTGTAGCCGATAAATGCTACGATTACGGCTAATAAAATAATCCAAGTTGTTGACACGATTCTATCGCTCCCTTTTTTCTTATCCTACTTTCAATATTATAATGCCCTTATGTATTTATGCAACAGATTCATTTGCATATAAGAAGAAATTTCGTATTCTTTCACAAATTTTGTCGAATTTGGTAGACTAGAGAATGTGAAAAATAATTGGTTATATGAGGTGCAGGATGGGAAAAGAAAAATGGTGTTATATTAACTCTGGTCAATGTTCACCGGCATTTAATATGGCGTTAGATGAATGTTTATTAAATTGGCAAAGTGAAAAGAAAATGCCACCAACAATTCGTTTTTATGAATGGGAAGTACCAACATTAACAGTTGGGTATTTTCAACGTGTTGAAAAAGATATTAATATGGATGTAGTTAACGAAAAGAAATATGGATTCGTTCGTCGTCAAACAGGCGGCAGGGGTGTACTACATGACAAAGAGTTAACGTATAGTGTTATTGTGTCTGAAGATCATCCGAATATGCCGAAAACAGTTACAGAAGCGTATCGTGTTATTTCGCAAGGTTTATTAGATGGTTTTAAGGCATTAGGGTTAGAAGCATATTATGCAGTTCCAAAAACAGAAGCAGATCGTGAAAATTTAAAAAATCCACGTTCAGGCGTATGTTTTGATGCACCATCTTGGTATGAAATTGTAGTGGAAGGACGAAAAATTGCTGGTAGTGCTCAAACACGTCAAAAAGGTGTTATTTTACAGCATGGATCGATTCCATTAGAAATTGATTTAGATGAACTATATGATCTATTTTTATTCCCAAATGAACGTGTTAAGGAACGTATGAAGAGTATGTTCTCTTCTAAAGCAGTAGCAATTAATGAATTAACAGACCGTACATTTACGATAGAACAGTTAATTAAAGCGTTTGAAGTTGGCTTTGAAAAAGGATTGGATGTAGAACTTGTTCCATATGAATTAACAGAAGAACAGTTACATGAAGTTCAAACGTTAGCGAAAGAAAAGTATGAAAGTAATGAGTGGAATTATAAAAAATAAGAGGTGGCGATAGCCACCTCTTATTTTTTTATAGTAAATTAAGTACTTTTTCTACTTTGATTCCTTTATCTTGTAAAGAACGAAGGCGACTTACAACGTCCATAATTTCTTTGTCAAATGTAACGCTAATACCTTGGCTTTGTAGTTCTTCTTTTAAGCTTTCAATAGAATCATCTATGTCGATGCCAAGCTCGTAATCTTGACAAACTTCAATTGTCTTTTTCACGAGTTTAACATAATTTTCTTGTAGTTTTGAATTTGTTTCAGTCAAAGCAGGCTGCTTCGGTTTTGCAGGAGCAACCGGTGCTGTCTCTTGCTTTGTAACTGGAGTAGGGACTGCTTTTTTTACAGGCGCTGGAGTAACTAGTTCTACAGCTGCTTCTACGCTTACTGGCTTCGGTGTCGGTACCGGAGTAGGCTTAGGTGCCATAGCAGGTGTTTCCACACGCGTAACAGGCTTAGGAGCAGGCGTAATTGCTTTTGGAGCTTCTACAACTACTTCTTTTTTCGGTGCTGCTTCTACCTGTGTTTCTTCTTGCTCGGCAGCTTCTTTATTTTCTTTACTCCACATAACGCGTTCAATTTCTAGAGAAACATTGTTTTTGTTCATCGCTGTTAATGTAACTTTACCAACTTCAGCGTTTCCAGTGAAATCAACAATTTTATAAATAACACTCTTGTTCCAATCCACGTTTCCGCTCAAAAATAATTCTTCGTTACATTTCGGCGTTAAGCCCTCGATTTTAATTTCTGCGTTTACACCGTTTTCACTATATACCATAATTAGCGAAGCATTTACATCTTCGTCTGCTAACATTAGTTCACGTACCATTTTGCCGGTGCGTACTTGCGTTTTCTTCTTAACTGACATCTAATTTCTCCTCTCAAAAATTCAGTAATAATAAAAAAATCGTATAACGAAAAATAATTGCTCACGAAGATTTATGATACCGATAATAAAAGCATCACGTCAACAATTAACTTTAATTATTTTGCATTTTTCTTATTTTCTTTATGAAATTTTTCAATTTGTAAAATTAGACAGAAGAAAAAACAGCCTTTTGAAGGGCTGTTAAAATTTAGATGTTTTATATAAAAATTTGTACAAAATATAAAAAGAAAGTGTAATAAGAGCACCTTGCAAAATAGACAAGTTATAAAATAAGTATGGTTTTGTTTTGAAAAATACGTTTGCAAAAACTGATAAGACAAAAGGTATAAATACCGATAATAAGAGAAGTGCTTTTTGTTTCCAGGAAACTAATATTGTAAAAGAGAAACGTCTAAATAAAGAAAAAGTTATGAAAGCACCAATTGTTAAAACAATAGCAGATAATATTGTTCCGGGAATACTAAATGGAATTCCTGAAGTGTTTGTATTTGAAAATAGTTTTTGCATAAGAGTAGTGAATGTATCGTATCCAATTTGAACAGCTAATAATAAACTAACTGCAAACCCAATAACGGCAGCTTGTTGGAAAGAATTTTGATGTTCCGAAGAGTTAATTAATTCATCGCAGTAAGCTTTTAAATCCTCTCCGAAAATATCATGCGCAGTTTTACCGTCTTCTTGCGCTTCTAAAAGATGATCCAATATTTCTAAAAGTAATTCTTCCATTTGTTTTTGTGGAACGCTAGTAAGGCGTAAATAAATAAGCATATCACCATAAGCAGCTTCGTTTTCAGGTGTTAATAACTTTCTTTTTTTATTGTTTAACTGAACCATTTCTTTTTCAGTCATGACCTCGTCACTCCTTTTTAAAGTCCAAGTATTCTTTTTTGAAGAAAAGTTTATATAGTACATAGCAAGAGATGGCAAGCAAAGTACCGGTCCAAGGTGAAACTTGTAATGTAGTATAGGGATTTTTTATAAATAAAAAGGAAATACCGATTAATAGCATCCATAGGCTATGACGTATTAAAAAGCTTGCTATATGCCTCCAAATAGTTGTTTTATTTTTAAATAAATCAGTGTTAATAAAATCGAAGACAAAACGTATCATAAGATGTACGGATAATGTAAATACAAGCAGATAAATGAAATCAATGTGTACAAATTTAAAACGTGCTTTATCTGCAAATAAGGGTAATACAAATGCAATTACGGACGAAATAGCAAAGTATATTGCTAGCAGGTAACAAGTTATAAATAAAGGAATTGATAATTGTTCCCATAAACTTTGCTTCGGTAGGGCGGCAATTAACTCGTCACAGTACGCCTGTAAGTCGTCTCCAAAAATATCATAAGCATTTTTTTCTTCTTGCTGGGCTTCAATAAGGTGATCTAGAATTTCAATTAGCAGTTCTTCTGCGTGGTATTCTGGCACTTTAGCTAAGCGGATGTATATTAACATGTCACTATAGGCGATTTCATTTTCTGTAGTTAATAATTTACGCTTTTGGTTATTTAATTCGATTAAATCTTTCGCCTTCATCCCCATCACTCTCCTTGTAATAAATTGTTTACGGTCGTTGAAACCATCCCCCAGCTTTGTTTAAATTCTGCAAGCTGTTCTAATCCTTTATCGGTTACGTGATAATATTTTCGCTTCGGACCGAGTGAGGAAGCTTTTAATGTGCCTTCGATCAATTTTTCTTTTTGCATACGTAATAATAACGGATAGATGCTTCCTTCGCTTACGAATGTAAAGCCATGTTTATTTAATTTTGTGCTCAGTTCATATCCGTACACTTCTTCTTGTGAAATGATGTATAGGATGCAACCTTCTAGTACACCTTTTAACATTTGGCTGTGCATGATTTCACCACCTTTTACTCAGGTAACTTGCGTTGCAAGGTAGCTGTTATCCAAATTATAACCCCCAGTAACTTGCAACGCAAGTTACTGGGGGGGAAAACTTTAATGTCCCCCATACTAACGAGAGGGCGAAAAGCATATGAGACCATTTATGCCAAAGCTCGTTTACTTTGAACGAAAGGCACTTGAATATCCACTTGATTTTATAGTTGCGCCAATTTAAATGCATGAAGAATGGGAAGAAGGAACCGTAAACTATTTGAGCGACAAAGATATGACAATACCAAATTTAACGTTTGAATTGATTCAGCATCGTTTTCCAAAACCATCGGAAAATATGTATATAAAAAGGATGATGCAGCAGTATTGGAAGAAACGATAAGAGGTTATATAAATGAGTTTTTTCCTAATGCAGAAATACAATATTTTACTTAAGGGCGGTCTGTATGCAAATACAGATTCTTTTTTGTTTTATATATTTAGGCTCGTTTTCAACTTGTCACGTTATTCTTTCTGGTGTATCATTTTATTGATTGCTTCGTACGGAATAAGCAAAATGAACTTGGATGGAGGAAACCGATGCCTACCCCTAGTATGGAAGATTATATTGAACAAATTTATTTGTTGATTGATGAAAAGGGTTACGCCCGCGTATCTGATATTGCTGAAGCGCTTAGTGTACATCCATCCTCTGTAACAAAAATGGTGCAAAAATTAGACAAAGATGAATATCTAATTTATGAAAAATATAGAGGGCTTGTATTAACAACAAAAGGTAAAAAAATCGGAGAACGTCTCGTATATCGTCATGACTTGCTAGAGCAATTTATGCGTATTATCGGTGTGGATGAAAGTAAAATTTACAATGATGTAGAAGGAATTGAACATCATTTAAGTTGGGAAGCAATTGATCGCATTGGTGATTTAGTGGAATACTTTGAACAAGATGCAGTCCGAGTGGAAACACTTCGTGGTGTTCAAAGAGCAAATGAAGAGAAAAGTAATTAAGGGGAACGTATGGCGTTTCCTTTTTTATTTCAATTCGAAAAGGATGGGAGAATTATGAAAGCAATTATTTTTGATTTTGATGGATTAATTGTGGACACAGAAACGATATGGTTTCACTCTTTCAGAGATGCTGTTCGTGAATACGGCGGGGAACTACCTTTAGAGGAATTTGCGAAATGTATTGGAACAACAGATGAGGTACTTTATACATATTTAAATGATCAATTAAAAGAGAAGTTTAACAAAAATGCATTAAAAGAAAAAGTGGCAACTTTACATAAAGAGAAAATGAGAATACCAGAAGCTCGTGACGGGGTAAAAGAATATTTAGAAGAAGCGAAAGAAATGGGATTGAAAATCGCACTGGCTTCTAGTTCGTCTAGAGAATGGGTTATTCATTTTTTAGAAGAGCTACAGATTCGAGAATATTTTGAAGTGATTAAAACGAGAGAAGATGTTGAGAAGGTAAAACCAGATCCAGCTCTTTATCGAGTTGCAATAGAAGAATTAGGAATTAAGCCGTCTGAAGCTGTTGTATTTGAAGATTCATTAAATGGATTGAGAGCAGCAGTTGCAGCGGGATTAACGTGCGTTGTTGTACCTAATGATGTGACACGGAATTTACCATTTGAAAATCATCATCTTCGAATTGAAAGTATGAGAGAGAAAAGTTTAAAAGAAGTGCTTCAAAGTATAAAAAAAGACCGTATTTCCTAAAAGGATGGTCATCTCCCTGTCAAGTAGACAGTAATAAAAAGAGTATTATGCCACGGCCTTTTCCCGATATTCTATCGGGGAAAGGCCGTGAAGTTTTTCTTGGAATCTTTCTGTAT
>NZ_JBPWAP010000051.1:0-40033 GCF_051776705.1 Bacillus cereus group sp. BceL291
TGGTCGGCAACACTCTATCTACAAATTTAAGTATCTCATAAAAATAGATACTCTTGGGTTTATAGGTACATCCCGTCCCTAAAAAACCTAACTTAATCATACGAGGAGGTGGTATGTAATGGTTAGTGTTGCTGTAATAATTGGTGTTGTTGTTGGGCTATCGCAGATTGTAAAAACAATTGGGTTACAAACAAAATATGTTCCGTTATTGAATTTAACGCTTGGCATTGTGCTAGGCGTTTTGTTTTTGGACGGAGACATCAAAACAAATGTATTTCAAGGAATCATCATCGGACTGTCAGCAAGTGGACTGTTTGACCACACAAAAATTATGAAAAAGGATGCTGATGTAAAATGAAAAAGACATTAAAACACATTTCTTCTATAGTTCTTACAGCTATTCTAGCGTTATCCATTACAACAAGTGCTTTTGCTGACAAAATATTAATCATTCCTGATTTACCGAAGCAAGGATATAGAAATGGAGTAGGAGCGTATGAAGGTGTAGTTGCACATAGTACAGCGACTCCAGAAGCTCCAGCAATCAATATTCAACGTTATGAAACACGTACTTGGAGAAATGCATTTGTACATTATGCAGTTGATTGGGATGAAGTTATTCAAATTGCAGATACACGTTATATTGCGTATGGCGCTGGGCCAGCTGCTAATGCACGTTTTGTACACGTTGAACTTTGTGAGACTTCAGATTATAGCAAGTTTAAGCGAAGCTATGACAAGTATGTAAAATTACTAGCGAAAATTTTACGTGATCGTGGACTTTCAGTAGAAAAAGGACTATGGACACATGATGATGTAAGGAAATATCTTGGCGGAACAACTCACACTGATCCACTGGATTATCTAAAAAAACATGGTATATCTGAAGCTCAATTCCGAGCAGATGTAAAACGTGCATATAATAACACGGGTATTTCTATTCCTGAACAACCTTCTAAACCAGCGGAAAAACCAACAGCCAATGTAGAAGGTGTAGTTTACATTGAAGGATATAATGTAAATTTACACAAAGGCCCAGATGCAAGCTATTCTGTTATTCGTCAATTAAATAAACCAGAGGCTTATAAAGTTTGGGGAGAAAAGGACGGATGGCTAAATTTAGGTGGAGATCAGTGGATAAAATATAATCCATCGTATATCCGATTTGAAAAGAAAGAAGCTGTAAGTTCAGTCGCTGGAAAACGTGTAGTGTCGAAAGTTAATAATCTCAGATTTTACAGCGCTCCATCGTGGGAAGATAAGTATGTCGCAGGTACTGTAGATACAGGATTAGGCTTTACAATTGATGCAACAGTAACGGTAAACGGTTCCTCACAATACAAAGTGCACAATAGTAAAGGAACAACATACTATATCACAGCAAGTGAAGCCTATGTGTATGTGAAGTGAAAAGAGGGATTCCTAACTTATTGGGAATCCCTCTTTTTTTTATTGTTTCCATTCAATCAGAGTACGTTTATTACATCTATGACAAATAAACGCTTCAGCTTTATGTACAACAGGTTGTTTTTTACTACAGTTAGGACATTTTACAAGTTGTTTTCCCATTGCTTTATACATGAAAATAACTGAGAAAAATGCTAATCCGATAGCAGGTAAAATTCCAATAATAGTAAAGAATAATGCTACTGAGATAAGCAGTCCTAATATACCGATTGAGAGGTATATAAATCTTTTCAATTGATTACCGGTAGAACTTTTCTTTTCCTGCAATTCGATAATAAAGGTTTCCCCATCAGCAGTTTTACGTAACTCCATAAAATAGCCTCCTTAAATAAATCATACCGAACAATGTAACAGTTGAAAACTTAATCAATGTCTTTCCATATATCCTCAACCTGCATATCAAGCGCTTTTGCTATACGCATAGCAACTCGTAATGTCGGTTCGCTTTTCCCTCTAACTATCATACTTAATGTTTGATCTGTTATGCCAGCTCTTTTTGCTAATGCAGATTGTTTAATCATTCTATCGGCTAAAATCATTTTTAATTTGCACTCCATAAAATCCCTCCCTTTAAAACATTCAATCAATTTTTTGAAAAACCTTTTGATTTTTTTGTTGTTGGACAAACAAGTTTTTGTTTTCTGGTTCATATACCTATATTACTTCCACTTGGAAGACCACAAGGAAGAAGAGACAACAAGAGGGGAGAGGTCTATATGCGTTGGCAATATAACCATTTAAACACAACTCCATATTTACATCCTTCAAAAGAGTTACGATCTATGTACAACGAATCAAGATCAAGAGCAGAAACTGAATCAATTTTAAATCACATGAGAAACCATAAAGTTTTTAATAACAAAGAGTACAAAGGGTATTTTAATTTATCACAGGTAGTGGAGGAAGATTTATATGGTGAGGAAGAAGATGTTTTAAATTGGGAGATCCTAATGGATTGTTATGATGTTGTCCTTACCAGAAAAGGTATTGTATTTCGTGAAAAGGAAGAGGAGGAATAATCATGACACTTGCAGGAGAAGCAGTAGTTATTTGGACTGCAACAGGATTATCTGTAGTCGCTATGAAAGTAGCTGAAAAAATGGGGAAAAGTGTTCCACATTGGCTTCCACGTGTCACCTTGTACACAACACTTACAGGCTCGTTTCTATACCTTCTACGTTATGTTCTCGTTTTATTTCTATGAAGGAATACGATGTGGAAACCTTTTGTTCCTTATGTCATAAGGAGTTTAACTTGTATGCACGTATTCCTTGAAACAGGGATATATACCCTCTATAAGAGGGATATAGGGAGTGATTATATGCTGGAGTTGTTATCAGTACCATTCGCAGGTTTAATTTTCGCCATATTTGGCGGGAGGCTCAAAGGAAGAGAGAGTGATCGAAAGAAAATACAAGTTTTTTTCGAAGTAAGCGGAATTGCGATACGTAGAGAGGACAGATTACAGTATCCAGTTTTTCTTGAACAAAAAGAGGATGATCGAAGTACAACTTATATATATCGATTACCTGTAGGAATGCCGAGTAAAATTATTCAGAAGGTGGAGGATGTTGTCTCTGAAGGGCTAAGTAAACCTGTCCGAATTGATTATGATAATTACAAGTTAAGGGTTCGTGTGTTTCATAGAGATATACCGAAAAAATGGTCATGGTCAAAAGATTTGGTGGCAGAAGGAAGTTGGTGTGTTCCAATGGGCCAAAGTTTAGAAAAACTTATCTATCATGATTTTGATAAAACACCACATATGACACTAGGTGGTCTCACTCGAATGGGTAAGACGGTGTTTCTAAAGAATGTAGTTACTTCGCTTACTTTAGCACAACCAGAACATATTAATTTATACATTATTGATTTAAAAGGCGGTTTGGAGTTTGGGCCGTATAAGAATTTAAAACAAGTAGTTTCTATTGCTGAAAAGCCCACAGAAGCTTTTATGATATTAACTAATATTCTCAAGAAGATTGAAGAGAAAATGGAATATATGAAAGGTAGACATTACACAAATGTTGTGGAAACAAATATCAAAGAGCGTTGCTTTATTATAGTAGACGAAGGAGCTGAACTTTGCCCAGATAAAAGTATGAAAAAAGAACAACAAAGGTTATTGGGAGCGTGTCAACAAATGCTTTCTCATATAGCGCGCATAGGTGGTGCTTTAGGGTTTAGATTGATTTTTTGTACACAGTATCCGACAGGGGATACATTACCACGCCAAGTGAAACAAAATAGTGATGCGAAATTAGGCTTTAGATTACCAACTCAAACGGCCTCAAGTGTTGTTATAGATGAAGCAGGATTAGAAACAATAAAAAGCATTCCCGGACGCGCAATTTTCAAAACCGATAGACTTACAGAAATACAAGTGCCTTACATTAGTAACGAGATGATGTGGGAGCATTTAAAAGGATACGAGGTGGAGAAACATGAGAATGCAAACGCATATGCAAATCAACCGTCAAATGGCGATACTTGCGACGATTAGAAAGCTACAGTTTGCAACTAGAAGGCATTTAATGAGTGTTCATGAAATGGGCGGAATAAGAAATGCAAATCGAATTATGAAAGATTTATCTACGTATACAAGTAAGGTAGTTTACAATAAAGAGCATGTATATTATTTAAACCAATCAGGACATAAGTTGTTCGGTGAAGGTAAAGTTGTACATCATGGTAAAGTAGCACACGCTATTTTACGTAATGAGGCTTGGCTACATTTATTTTGTCCAGATGATTGGCAAGTAGAAACTGAAATTAAATATATAAAAGATAATAAAAAGAAAAAAATAATTCCAGACGTAAAATTTCGTGATGAGGACGGAATACTTCATGCTGTAGAGATAGATCGTACTCAGAAAATGATAGTAAACGATGAGAAATTAAAAAAATACGAAGAGTTAACTCAGATTTATAAACAGAAGCATAACGGAAAAGTGCCAGTTATTCATTTCTTTACAATCACAAAATACAGAGAAAAGAAGTTAGAACAACTGGCGAATAAATATAAAGTGTTTGTAAAAGTATATGTAATCGCTGCTACTTAATGATGAAAAAAAGAGCTGATCATTTCGAATGATTAGCTCTTTTTTATTTCACTTCCTTAATTTCAAACAGTTCATCAATAGATATTTTTAAAGCGCGACTTATGGCAACTAAATGAATATCTCTGTGCTGTTCATTTTTATCGAATCTTGATATTGAAGACTGAGGTATATTTGCTAATTCTGCAAGTCGAGATTGAGTTAATTGACGTTCTTTCAGTATTTCTCCTAAACGTGGTTTAACTATGTATGTTACATTCTCCAAAATAATCACTCCTCTATATCCATTATGCAATAAGTGATATTCAATAATCAATATTTTTTTCAATCCTGTATTGACTATCCAATAGTGGATAATGTATATTGATGGTAACAAATATTGAAAGGGGCTCGATGTAATTGGAGAAGTTCAATGATTATTTTGGTTTAGAAAGCAAATCAGATTTTGTATGGTTTTATGGTTTCTACACAGTTTCTGCAATTTTAATTGTAATTAATATGATCATTGTACTTATATAACTGGGGGTAAGAAGATGCTTAGTTCAGCAAATTATACACAATACAAAGAACTACAATCATTTCAATCAGTAGAAGAGATGAATGAAGCAATATGTTCTTTTTTATACAAACATACACATGAATTATCTGAGTCAGCAATAAAAGTATTGAAATTTCTAGCAAGGCACTCATGCAAGATTCCAGGTGTATCTTTCCTGAAGGTAGGAACAATTGCTAAGGCATTAAATATAAGCGATCGAACTGTCCGTAGGGTATTGAAAGTGTTGGAGGATTTCGAGGCAGTAACTAGACATAAAACGATTCGAACGGAAGGGAAATTACGTGGAGGAAATGGACATAACGTCTATGTCCTTCTAAAAAAATATAGTGTCACACCGAGTGTCCTACCGAAAATGTCACAGCGACAAGATGCAGAAAAACCTACAGAATCAAAGGTTTCCGATGCAAAATCGGACAAGGAAACTAAACTTTCTGAATCACACCCTCTAGAAGAATTAAAAAACGAATTAAACGTAAAAGAAACGTCAGTAAGGGACTCTAAAGAAATCGAATTAGAAGATTTAGATGAAACTTTCACACCAGAAAATGTACCAAGCCAATTCAGAGATGTGGTAGCTCCTTTCTTCAAATCGGCAGATAAAATTTATAAACTGTATCATCGGGTATTAATGGCTTATAAGCGTTCAAAAATAGACAAGCCTATTGAACAAGTGATAAATCAAGCCGTTCAAGCATTCAAAGAAACTGTTTTTGCAGAAAAAGCAAATAAAATTAGAAGTACTTTTGAAGGTTATTTTTATAGAATTGTTGAAAGTAAATTTGTAGTGGAACGAAGAAAAGAGTGTAGAGAAACCTTATATGATTGGCTTACAGAATAAGTAAAAAGGATTGTAGGGATAAGATTTTGTTTGTATACTTTAATCATTCACATTTTATTGATATGAGTAATTATAACTAGTAAAGATGGTGATTTGATTGAAGTATGCAGTTTATGTTCGGGTATCTACAGACAGGGACGAACAAGTCTCATCTGTAGAAAATCAAATCGATGTATGTCGATATTGGTTAGATCAGCATGGGTATGATTGGGATGAAAACTCAATATATTTTGATGATGGTATTACGGGCACGGTTTTATTAGAACGACATGCAATGCAACTTATACTAGAGAAAGCTAAAAAACGTGAATTACAGATGGTGTTATTCAAATCAATCCATCGTTTAGCACGTGATTTAAAAGATGCTCTAGAGATTAAAGAAATACTTATTGCTAATGGGATTCGATTAGTCACAATCGAAGAGGGATACGATAGCCATTATGAAGGAAAAAACGATATGAAGTTTGAAATGTTTGCTATGTTCGCATCGCAATATCCGAAAACTTTATCTGTATCTATATCGGCAGCTTTATCAGCTAAAGTTAGGAGAGGCGAGCATACAGGTGGGCGGTTGCCTTTTGGTTACTCTGATCGTGAGAAGAAATATGTAATTAACGAGGAAGAAGCCGAGATTGTTAGAGAAATCTATGATATGTATTCAAAAGGAATTGGATATATAGGAATTGCAAAAATATTAAACGAAAGAGGCATTCCATCAAAAACTGGCGGTAAATGGCAAATGTCTTCCGTGCAAAGAATTATTAAGAATCCAATTTATAAAGGTGACTATATATTAAACCAGTACACTACAGTAAAGATTTCAGGTCGTAAGAAACAAATAAAAAATCCTGAAGAAAAATGGACAATATTTAAAAAACATCATCCTGCCATTGTATCTGAGGAACAGTGGGAATTAGTAAATAAGCCGCGCTCTGCTAAAAAGAGAAGGCCTGCACTATGGAATGAATTTCGAGGGATAATGTTTTGCGCGCATTGCGGCTCAGCGATGCAAGTTGTATATAGCGCTAAGAAAAAGAAAGATGGAACTAAGGAAGAGTGGAGATACTTAAAATGCTCTAGATATAAACGATACGGAAGTGATGAATGTGTACGCCACGCTCCAATTCAATATCATGAATTTCGTGAGTTTATATTAGAGAATTTGAAAGAAAAAGAAAAACAGTTAGAAACGGAATTCAATTTGAATGAAGAAAGTTCAAATGCAGAGAAGAAAAACAAATTACAAAGAGAAATACAAAGGATTGAAGAAAAGAGAAAAAAACTGATTGATTTATATATGGAAGAACTTATTGAAAAAGAAGAATTTTTGAGTCGTCGCAACGAATTAGAGAAGACTATAAAGGAAAAAGAAGTTCAATTTGTGTCGATGGAGGATAAGAGCGAAATTAAACGAACTCAAGATGAATTTAGAAAAGCTTTTGCTTTGTTAGACGAAAGTAAGAATTTGTATGAAGAGTTTAAAAGGATTATAGATAGGATTGAGATATTTGAGAACGGGGATATAAAAATCGTCTACAGGATAGAAATGTAGTCTTCACTATCTACAATTATGCATAACAAATGAAATGTATAATTGTAACTAGTGATTACGGTTATAAAAACTTTCTCAATATTTTTCAGAAGAATAGGAGAATACATGTTCTTATTTATATGGTAGAATATTTTGTAAATACAGGGAGAAGGCGTTATTTGTTTGAAATGAAGGGGGCTTTTCAATTGAGATTTCACAAAAAGATTATCGGAATAATTGAGGATCGGGAAGATTTAAGCCTAAGCTATGTAGCAGAACAAATCGGAGTTTCTAGACAATACATGTCAAAATTTAAAAATAAAGGCGCAATTGGATTTTGTCAGCTCGTTAAGCTGTCACATATATTAAGTGAGAAAGATAAAACATTTAAAGAAACAATGGCTGAATGGTGTCTAGAACTAGATACTACTGAGGCTATAAAACAAAGTTTTGAATATGCTTGTGTAACACGGAATATTAATCTTTTAGGGAAATTACTTACAAAGCATAAAGAGGAAACAGGAACTATACGTGAATATGTTTCTGTATATGGAATCTTGTATCAATATATCATCGGAGAAGTTCATGGGACGGAAATTGTTAACCAACTGAAAAAAGTTGGACAACCCAAAGATAAAGTTCTAAACATTCTTATGGATATAATGAAGTGTTACAATTATTTCCACTTAAAGAAGTACAATTTAATGTTGGAATTAATCCAAGAAATCGAAGCTCAAGTTGAGGCTGTTGATAGCGATAGAAAATCTTATATTAAAGAATGTTATATATATCGAGTGGCAGAAATATTTGCCCCAGTATATTTACACTATAATCATTTAGATTTAGCTAGGAAATTTGCTAATGTAATAATAGATGCTAATATCAGCGAAAAGACCATCTCAGACGCATTGTACATACTAGGAATGTCTTATCTAGGTGAGGATAAGGAAAAGAGCCTCGAATACTTTGAGGACAGTTACACGCTATTTAAAAAGGTCGGAGACAAAACGTACGAAAAAGAAGTGCGTTATAATCTAGATTTTGCTAAGATATATTTAGGCGAACCCTTAGCAAAGGATTCAGACCCACACTTAATACAATTTCAAAATAGTCCAGATACTCAAATGTTAAAATTGCTTCAAGAATCCCTATATGATGGGGAAGAAGAAGATTTTCTGGTATACTATAAGGGAATTGTAAGCAATTCACCGAATGAGATATATGAATGTTTTCAAAAGTTTCTGCTGCAATCTAATTATTTTTTTACAAGTTTGGTTGCAAAAGAGATTTACAAAAGAGGAGATCAATCGGGGTTAATTAAATCGATGATGAATTTTAAGGGGAACATAGGAAAGGGAGTGTTTTGCAGTGAAAAAGATAGCTTCTACAATCTTAATTGCATTAACAGTATTCACAGCGTTGAGCGGATATACCGCAGAGAAACCAGATCACTACAAACAAAATGAAACGATAACATATATGCAAGAAACGATTAAGCCCGGTGGTTAAATCGTTTGGAAATTAAAGACTGAGAAAATTCTCAGTCTTTTTCTTATGGTCAACTAAAATGAAAAAACGAAAAGTAATGTACTTTTCAGAATATTCCCGTGGGGAAATGTTATTATATACCTACAGAGAACGGAAGGGGGATATATTTATGGGAACAGAAGAGATATTAAAATCGTTCCTAAAATGTATTGCTGAAGCTTCTCAAAATGAAGAAGATATGCAACGATACATTGAAACAGCATTTAATATTAAAACAAACTAAAAAAATAGTGATGATCCAGTTGCCACCACTATTTTTCAGTTGGATTATTTAATTTTTCAAGACTTTCCATGATCGATAGCATATTTTGTAGAACGATTTCTTGATGTTCTTCAGGTAATTGTTCTAATCGAGACTTTATACCGTGGTATTTCTTGTTAAAATCCTCATCTACTTCGCGAGAGTCAGACCTCCCTAAGATAAAATCAATAGGTACTTCAAAGAAATTAGCAGCACGTTCCACGGTTTCGCGAGAAGCTGGTTTAAGACCTGTTTCGAATTTAGAAACACTGCCAGCAGTAACACCAATTGCCTTACCTATCTCGGTCTGAGTTAACTTACGCTCTTTTCGTAATTGACGCAGTCGATCTTTAAACTCCACAATAATCACCTCATATAAGTGGTTTGTTGAGTTTATTATAATGTTTCCTGTAGGGAAAATCAATGATATAAAACAGTCGATTATTTAATAAAATACGAAAAAAATATGTCTTGAATTTTCCCTCAGGGAATGTTAAGGTAATTTACACAGATATAGGAAGGAGTCATCAAATGAAAACAAATGTAGAAGAAACAAAACTGAAAACTGCATTCAAAAATTCCGGATATAAATATCACGAATTAGCTGATGCACTTGGTATTTCTTGTAGTTATTGTTACAAGCTCATTAATAACCACCATTATAAGAAGAAAATTTCTTATAACTTAGCTTCTAGAATAGCGAATGTGTTGAAATCAGATGTAGTTGATTTGTTTGAGGAACAGGTCGATTTTTTTTAGTCTTAAATGTTCCCTCAGGGAATATTTTATAAAAATTTTTGAGTGTTGTCTCAGTGGAAATGAATCATATGGTGTTATCAAGAGGTGATGAGGTTGGTGGTTAAACAAACGAAATTAAGAATTATTGAAGAAGTTTATGGAGACCAAAGAATTGAAGATGTGTTTGAAGAACTATACCAGTTGCGATTTGGCATAAAAGTAAAAGTTACAAGAAAAAATCCAAGTTTAGTTGCAACTGAACAAGAAAAGTAGGCTTTAAGCTTCATTGAGCATAGCTTAATGAAGTGAGGTTATATAGTGGACAAGCCTGAAAGGAGAGTAATGAATGAAAAATGGAAAAAGATTGACTAAACGTGAAAAAATGCATCTCAAATCATACAGCTTAAACCCTGATAATTGGTTGGTTTTCAAGAAAACGGATGGAGAAATGCATTTAGTACATCGTTATACTAGCGCAACTCGTGTAATTCCAAGTTTATAAGTTTAGGAGGGAATAAGATGGATCAGTTAACAGTAGCAAGTGAAATACGTCTTTTAGGAAGAAGAAACATAGCTGGATATGAATTTACTGGAATTGAGGGTGGATTCGGTGAAGGTAAGAAAGCAATGTTAGTTAAGGATATAGCCGTTATTCATGGGAGACAATCATCACGAATCAATGAACGTATTAACGAAAATAGAAAACGGTTTAAAGATGGGATAGACATTATTGATTTGTTAGGTGTCGGTTTGACGGATACCGAGATTAAAAAATATGGATTTACACAACAAGCCGTAAATTCTTATCGTGGGCGTAACGGTAATATTTATTTACTTTCTGAAAGAGGATATTTTAAATTACTAAAAATTTTAGAAGATGAAAAAGCATGGGATATCTACGATCAATTTGTTGATGGATATTTCAACATGAGGGAAAAGAATCAAGTGGCTACAGACCCAATGAGTATTTTAAAACTTACATTCGAAGCATTAGAAGGCCAGCAGCAAGCAATCGAAGAGATAAAGTCGGATGTACAAGACTTGAAAGAAAATACACCATTATTCGCAATTGAATGTGATGAAATCTCTACTGCCGTAAAGCGTAAAGGAGTCATATTGCTAGGCGGAAAACAGTCTAATGCCTATAGAAATCGTGGATTAAGAGGAAAAGTGTACCGTGATATTTATAACCAATTATACCGCGAATTTGGCGTGAAAAGTCATAAGGCAATTAAACGTTGTCACTTAAATGTAGCAGTAAAAATAGTTGAGGAATACACGCTACCAATTGTATTAAGCGAGGAAATATCGTTTTTAAATGCACAAATGGATTTTATAGAAATGCAGTAAGTAAGGCTATTTTCATTCGTTTTTTTCTGAGTCAAAAACTTAAAAAGAAAAGGTGGCAAAGGTAATGGATCAGTTACGTGTTATTGAGGGAATACACGAGAGTAAGCCAGATTATGTTGAGATATATCTCAGAATGTTTATGAATGCAGTTAATGAGTTAAAGGAACAAGATAAGGAAACAAAATCATTAAGCAAGGATACGTATAAAAAAGCAATTTTTTCAGGGGTTAGATATATTTCAAGGTCAAAAAATGATATTTCGAATTATGACTACCTAATGAATAGATTTCTTTTAATAAGCTATTTAGAAAACTTAATGAAGGTGTTAACGCCGCGGGATTTTATGAATATATTTCCAATCGATAAAAATTATGATGGCGCTCGTTATGAAATGAAAGATTACTTTTTTACCATAAATGAAATTAAAAAAATCGGAATGGATACACCTATTGGAGAGAAAATCATGGAGTTTTTATGGGATTACCAAAACTTTAAAGATATAACACTATTCAACTTAGCATCTGTAAGCATTTTGAATAAATTGCAGAAAATTCAAGGTAAAAAATCGTTAACCGAAGAGTTTGCCGAGCGATTAGGCATCGATACTTACACAAAGCATAAAGAAAAGGGCGGAAAAGAATATATTACAAATGACCGTACTGGTGAGATCCAAGAAGTTAAAAAATATAGACCAAGATATTTAAAACCAGTGCAATGATTGATTTTATTAAGGCTTATAAACAAAGAAAGTAACTTGCGCCAACAAGTTACTAAATAAAAATACTTATAAAAATATACTTATTAGAAATATAACATACACGCTCGATGTATGGAAAGGGTGTTATTATGGCTCTTTTTAGAAAAGTGCATACAGAATTTTGGACAGACGTAAAAGTATCAGAAGATATGACGCCAGAAGACAAATTGTTTATGGTGTATCTTTTGACTAATCCCCACACAACTCAATTGGGAGTATATGAAATCACACCTAAGATGATAGCTTTTGAAATCGGACTATCAATAGAATCAGCTAGAGCATTACTGGAACGTTTTGAAAGCCATCATAAATTAATCAAATATAACAAAATGACAAGAGAAATAGCTATAAAAAATTGGGGCAAATACAACCTGAATAGAGGCGGGAAACCAATTGAAGATTGTCTTAAAAGAGAAATTGATAAAGTGAAAGATTTATCTCTAATAAAATTCATTTTAGAACATACAGATCATGCAGTTTTAAAAAGAAAAATCAATCTTTATGCGGGTTTTAACGATACGTCCTACGATACGTTAACGATACGTGACCAAGAAGAAGAACAAGAAGAAAAAGAAGAACAAGAAGAAAAAGAAGAACAAAAAGAAAAAGAATCAGAAGAAGAAAAAACAAAAACAAAATCAAAAGCGTCTTTAAAATCAGACGCAAAGTCCAATCCAATACCATATAAAGATATATTGGATTACTTCAATGAAAAAGCAAATAAAAACTTCAATCCTAAAGCAGAAGGACATAGGAAGTTGATTCGCGCTAGATGGAATGAGGGGTATAAGTTAGAGGACTTTAAAAAAGTTATCGATAACAAAACCTCACAATGGCTTGGTAAGAAAAGTTTTGATGGAAAACCACTAGATCAATTTTTAAGACCAAGCACGTTATTTGCACAAAAACATTTTGACAACTACTTAAATGAAACGGTCAACGTGTCCAATCAACAACATGGAGATCAGATAGTTATACCTGGTTTTAGGGGGAAAATGCCGTTTTAGAAAGGAGTAATAAATGTGAAAAGGATACAAGATTCTTTTGAAAAACTCACCAATTTAAAATTTGCAGATGAAAACTGTGATAAGCACACCTTTAATAAACACGGGAAAGAAGTTGTTAAATTGGTTAGGAAAATGATTGATGATGCAGGAACTGTATATTGCCCCCGCTGCATGGTTGAAGAGCAAAATTCGGTTTTATTTCAACAAGCAAATAATCACTATAAAAAGATTAATAGAGAACGGAAGAAAAACGTACTCTTTCAACACAGTATCATTGAAAACCAATCCATTACAGAATCAAGATTGTCTACATACAACACGGATTGTCAAGAAACGAAAGAAAACAAAGAAAAAGCTATGAAAATTATTGAACGTATAAAAAACGGTGAGTTTTTAAATGTATACATTGCAGGGATTCAAGGAGTAGGAAAAAGCCATTTAGCGTATGCGATGCTGTATGAATTAGTCAAACACTATTGGGTAATATCAGACGGTGAGAAATTAAATGATGAACATGCTTTTAAAAATATGAAAAGCTGCTTATTCGTAGAGATTGAAAAGCTAATTCGATTAATACAGCATTCATTTAGAAATGTAGAGTCAAAATACACAATGGATTATTGTATCAGTTTAATGGTGGATGTAGATTTCCTTGTAATTGATGATTTAGGGGCTGAAAGTGGTTCGATGAATCGAAACGGAGAAGCAAGCGATTTTGTTCATAAAATACTTTATGGTGTGACGAATGGACGACAAGGGGCGAATAAAACAACAATCACAACTTCAAATTTATCAAGTGCTCAATTATTTCAAAAATACGATCCGAAACTAGCAAGTAGATTGTTAAATGGTGTATCAAAAGATGAAACGATTGTTTTTAAAACAACCACTGACAAACGAATTGTAAATTTAGACATTGGATTCTAATAAAAGGGGTGCGGAGAAATGAAAGAAATAAAGGGTCAAAATAATAAATTGATGGAAGAGTTTGATACGTTGTTAAGGCAACTGCTAATTAAATCTAAAACAGATGAAAGAGTAAAAAACTTTGTGGATGATCTGTTTGAAATGCTAAGTGATAATAAGCTACAGTCTGATATTGATTTTAAAACGGCATTAAATAAATTAAGAGAAAAGCACTTTCCTAAATTTGAAAAAGGAGAGAGCAAAAATGACTGAAGAAAAGGGACAAGCTAAGGAAATAGTTAATGTTCGTGAAATGTCAGATGATGAGTTTATGGATAAATACGGAAGACTTGTACATCATTGCGTATGGAAAAGGTATGCGAAAAAAAAGGCAAGTATAGAGCGTGATACTGGTTTAGATATTGAGGATTTAACACAATTCGGAATGATCGGTTTGATAAAAGCACGAGATAATTTCGACCTTGAATTCGGATGTGCGTTTTCAACGTATGCTGTTCCGAAAATTCTTGGGGAAATAGGAAGGGCGATTCGGGATAATCAAAAAATAAAAGTGCAAAGAACCGTATATGGAGTAAAAGGAAAGATTTTAAATCAACAGTTAGCGGATAAGGAACCAGAAGAAATAGCAGACATTTTGAATGAACCGGTAACTTTAGTGAAAATGGCTTTGGAGTATCAGCCTAGCACGGATTCGCTTAATAAGGTTGTATATGCATCTGGAGCTAATGAAGAACTGACATTAGAAACAATGATAGAAGATACTAAAACGGAAGATATTGAAGAAACAACCATTAATCGAGCTGTAATAAGAGGATTTAAAGCTGCATTGCCTCCTAAAGAATATATCGTTTTAGATATGCGTTTACAAAATATGACGCAACAAAACATTGCAAATCAAATGGGATACAGTCAGGTACAAATTAGCCGTATATTAGCAAAGATTAATCAAAGAGCTGCTCAATTTGGTAAAGAAGGAGGGCTTCAAGATTGAGTGTTACAAGAGGTGTTTGTATCGATGTAGACCACTCAGACTTGTTAAAGGAGAAAGTAGAGTACTTTTTATTCCCTGCTAAACCAAGTCATTATTATGTAAGCAAATTTAATCGTAAAGGAGCGCATTTTGGTTGCTATCCAGCTGAAAGGTTTCAAATCACGGAAAAGGAAGTATGGACACCAGAACCTCAACCGAATCCGCCTGAGTTAAATGCAAACCTATTCTATAGAGCTCAGTTGATTTGGCGAAAAAAGGGGTATAAGGATAAACCACTTAAAGATTACATCGTACAGCCGATGGGGAAACATTGCCGCTTTTGGCATGATCGGGAGCGCAAGAAATTTTGTGGTTGTTTTCCGCTACATTGGTTTACTGATTTTGTACCAGTTCAAAATCATCATATAGAAGAAAAAACTAAAGAAGAGGTTAAGTTATTACAACGGCCAGATGGACAACTTGCATTTTTTTAACGAAAGAAAGTGAAGGTTTTTTTGCCCAGTCATCGATTAAAAAAGGAGTGTTCTTAATGGATATTAAAAAGTTATTTGCAATGCAGAACGTTTTGGATAAAAGAGTTTTAGAGTCAAAAAATCTTTCTAGAGAAGAAGTATTTGAATTTAGGATACTAGCGTTTTTAGATGAATTAAGCGAATGCATGAAGGAATGGAGAGTATTTAAGTTTTGGAGCAATGATCGTAAACCGAGAACTAGCATACCTACAGGGAAAATCAAAGTATTAGATGATGGTTGTAAAGTAGAAGTCTATAAAAATCCACTTTTAGAAGAATACGTTGATGGATTACACTTTGCAATTGGACTTTGCATAGATTTGAAAACAGAAATCAACTTTCCTGCTTCTATGCGTTGCGAGACAGTTACAGAGCAGTTTTTCGAATTGTATCAACTAGCAATACGATTAAAAGAAGAACCAACAGCATTTAGGGCAGATGTCCTATTAGCCCATTATCTTGGTTTAGGGGAAATGTTGGGCTTTTCGTTAGAAGAAATTGAATATGAATACATTGAGAAAAACAAGGTTAACCATGAACGTCAGAACAATGGATATTAAGTGAGAAAGTGACATGGAGCAGCTATCGATATTTGATATAGATGAAACTAAAATCAAGCTATATGAAGTCTTGGAAGCTAATGGCTACCATCACGAGATTAAGAGTTATTACTTACACAATGATTACATGGGCGAAGTTAAGTATTTCTACATTAGAACAACAGAGGACATGATTATTGATATGTGTTTGAGTCAGTTTCCTGAAGTGTTTATGGTATACGAGGGATTCAATGAAGTCCAGATCAAGAAGATATACAAAGGGCGATTGTAAAAGTGCGTATATTTTGGAATTAAGGCGGGTGAAAAGTGTGGATATTTACTCAGGATTTAATTGGAATCCATATGACGCAAAGGTTGGAAAGGAAATTATTGAAAGGGAGGGCACTCCAGAGGCAATAAAGTATTTTTCTGAAGTGTGCGAGGGACTTACTAACTATGGATATTGGTTTTTTCTTTCTACATTGTGGGTGAGTTATTCAGGCCATTCAGATTTAAAGTTATGGAAACAACTGTTTAATAGTAAGAGGCCAAAACGGAAGAAATGCATTATGAAGCCCAGTGAACTTAAAATGTTCGAACGATTACCCTATTTCATTACGGTATATAGAGCACATAGGCCAAATGAAAAAGACTGGATTGCATATACTTTTGATCCGTTGATTGCTACAAGATTCGCAAATGAGCGGGGAGTTAATACAATCGTGGAATACAAGGTGAAGAAAAGGGATGTTCTTGCGTTATTTTTAAGACGAGGGGAACAAGAAATAATCGTTCTTGATAAAACAAAAATACAGTTTATCTCTAGGATATTTATTTAAATTTTGTTAAAGAATGGGGGAGAAATAATGAAAGAACTTAATTGGATAAATGCCATTGAATGAGGAAAAATTCATTGTCCGATGTTAGGCAAAGAAGTTATGACTTATTATCCAGAAGGAAGTAAGCCTTATGACACATATACAAACCCTTTTGTAAATGAAGATGGAGAGGTTTTATACTATCGTTTCGATCAAGATGAAGGACATTGGCTTGAAGAGCCTTACTGGTTAGAGGATTTGTGTGAAAGATTTTAACCAAAGCTTTATTTTAATCGGAATGGCAGGTAATTGACCAAATCACCTGCCAAGTGCTTAAACAGTCCGGAGGGGTAAAGCTCCGTTATGAAAGAGTGTAGCTGACTCGTAGATAGTATGTGTAACGTAAAAACGATTATTCGTAAAGGGGAGTAAGAGATGAAGTATGCAAAGGTTAGCGGTAATAATGTGGTGATTAAATTGCCGATTGATATGTTAGTAGTCGCTTTTAATGATAATCCAAATAATTATGATGAAGAAATTAAGGTCAAATATAAAAGGAAATTCGCTGAAGGATTTGCTCAACACGTAAATGAGCATAGTGGAAATGCAGAAACAGGTTTGACAGTGTTTCAAGAGTGGGTTGATCAAATTTTTGAAGAGATGATTGAAGGTGACTCATCTTATATAAAGTATCCAAAGGAAGAACTTTAACAAAAAAGTTATTTGAATAGAAAGGGAGATGGAGAGATATGAAGTTTGGAATGTATTTAGGTGGAGAATTAATGTGTGAGCATGAAAATATTTTCGATGCTTATCGTGATGCGGAGTATTGTACTAGAGAATCTAACGTACCACATGAAGTGAAAGTAATTAAACCGAAATCTAGATTTCTTGTAGAGGATATAGATGGATGTGAATTTGTAAAAGTACGCAGCTTAGGAAATGCATTAATTTCATACGATCAAGATTTCGATGGATTCATGACTGGGAAAATTCAAATTGTTTACTCGGATGGCTCTGGTAGTGCAATTAGCATGGAAGAAGCTCAAGGGCGTATCGATTCAGGAGAATGGACAGTTATTAAACCATAATCGAACAAAATTCTTATTTGATTGGAGGAGACAAAATGGGCTGGGAAAAAATAATTGAGCAAAAGGAAATGACAACAATCGAAAAGCTACACCTGATATGTGATGCTAGTTTGGTACAAGGTAAATGCATATTAGTTGAAGCGAACAGTTTTGCTTGGATGATTCGGACTATTAAGGAACTTAGTAAGGAGGGAAATAAGTGATTTATGAAGTCATAGATTATTGCTCTAGATGTGATGAGAAATTAGAAAACTGCGAATGTGAATGTAGGAAGTGTGATGAATGGCTACACGATTGTAAATGTGAAGAAAACTAAACAAAATCGTTATTTTAGGGAAAGGGAGTCGAAAGAATGAAAACATTTAATGTGACTTTCACAGAATTAAAGGTATATGAGGCAGTTGTTGAAGCAGAGTCGAAGGAAAAAGTTATCGATACGATTAAATGCTTAAAAAGAACCGAGGATGATTTAGTAGATAAAGGGGTCATCATAAATGAAGTTAGTGAGATAAATATTAATGAAGAACAAAAGTTCGAATAAATCGGCTTCTCAGATTGTCCATTTTGAAATGTTAACAACTTTCCGAATATCATAAGACCTTATTGGTGAAAAAGCTCTTATTCGAGCGTACAAGTCTGTTATACACATTGCGTGGGAATTGTAATGAATTTATTAAGAAAGGGAGTATAAAAAATGAGAACTGGGAAGAAAAAACATGTTAAAAGAGCTATTTTGAATCGTCAAAAGGAAATCGATAAAGAACGGACTGCTGTAGCTTGGAGAAATATTTTTGTGAAATCAGGAATCATAAAATAAAAAGAGGAAAAGCAACTCGTTGGGGACAAGTCACTTTTCCAGATGGCAATGTAAATCCATTATAGCAAAACATATGTACAAGTTGTAGGAATAAACAACGAGCCATTATGACACCTATCGACAATCAGAAATGAGGTTGTTGATCTGGAAATATGAAAGTAGGTGAATCATCATTTGTTTAACTGGCTGAGAGATTACCAAAAGTTAGAAGAAGAAATTGCCTATCTGGAATACAACTTAGATAAGACAAAAGCAGAATTAAGACGCTGGATCAGTGGTGATTTGAGAGAAGTACGTTTAACGGCAGAATCTGAAGGTGCAAAAGTTGAAAACCGCATTGAAGCGATTGAATACGAATTAGCACATAAGATGAACGATATGTATAGATTAAAAAAATTAATTAGTAAGTTTAGAGGATTAGAAAATCAGATACTCAAATTGAAATATGTGGATGGTATGACGTTAGAAGAAATAGCAGAGGTAGTAAATTATAGTTCTAGTCATATCAAAAAGAAACATGCTGAACTCGTTAGGTTAATTAAATTTGTGGAACGAGAAGGTATCATTTAGGTTCACTCCTAAAATGAATCGAAACGGTTGAAAAAGTGATTTATATTGATAGCATACAATTTTAGCAGAAGGGCAACTGGTGCACGGTTGCTCTTTTTAGTTTTGGAGGTTATTAGGTGATGAATGTACAAGAGTTGTCGATGCGATTAGAAAATCTAGAACATAAAGTGCTTCAGGTAGAAACGAAGGCAGATGCGTTAAAACAAACCTCTATACAAAAAGGCGATAAAGTAAAAGTGGTGTATCCGCATTTAGGGATACAAGGTGAGTACTTAGTGAAAAAAATCGATAACGGTGTGATGGAATTGGTAGCAGAAGAAACAATGAAAAAGATTCAGGAGTGATTAGAATTGAAGAAACTATCTAAACAAGAACTAGCAGCTGTAATGACACATTGTATTTCAACGCTTGGCGAGAAAATGGTTAATGAGCATATTGATCCCCAGAAGTTAGCGCAAGCAAGCGCAATCCATAATGATCTCTTTGATAATACAACTCCTAAAGAACGTAGAGAAGCGACAATCAGTTTACTGGGAAAAGCGATTGATGAGTTTTTAGAGAGTAAGGAGTGAAGATATGAAAGTTTTTATTGTTTGTGCAGGAACGCTAGGTGAAGCGTTTGCTATGTTACGTAAAGCTTTTAATGATATGAGCGAACAGGTTAAAGAGTTCAATGAGTTAATCAAAGAAGCTTGTATGCACGAGAAAGAACCGCAATATAAAGAATGCATTAGTTTTCCCTTTAACCCTGTTAAGGTAATGAAATCGCAGGTAATAGATCGTAAGCCTAAATGTATTAGAGCGAGGACGGTGTGTTGATATGGGAAAGGGATATTTTAATAAGGCCGTATGTTTAGTGTGCGGTCATCAAGATAGAGTGAATCATCCATCTAAAAAAGAGTATCAGGAAGTAACAGTTTGTCCGGAATGCAACGGTGCTTTTGTAGATGTGTGGAAGTTAGGGAAGTACAAACGATTAGATAATACACAGTCTAATGAAGAACCTTTATTAACAATTACATTAACAGATATAGATGCTAAACCTATAGTTCATTACAAAGGTGAACAGATAGATAGAAAGTTACGTGTTGCGTTTGATTGGGAATCGCAATCGATTGATAAAATTAATCGGTCATACATTCATATTGAACATGTACCAGTTGATAACAAGCGTTTAAATACCGAGATCATTCAGCATAATCATCCTATTGCGAATAAGGAACAAGTTTAGATGTTGTCCATATTTGTTAATGGGTTAAAAGATAAGTGTTTTATCTGGAAGTTCAAACGTGCATTAAAGAAATTAAAAAAAGAATATGAAAAGGAGAATAACTGAATGAACGGATTTAATAAAATTGTTAACGATATGCAAAATGAACAAGTGGGAAAGGTTATGTTAGATTTTTCTTTAGCTGCAAAGATGACATTTGCTGCCTTCACGCAGTTTAAAGAGGCTGGATTCAATGAAGGGCAAGCGTTTGAATTAACACGAGAGATATTAATCAATTCATTAAATAATAATCAATAGACCGATGAGGTGGGAATGAATGCAAGTATATTGCTCTGAATGTGATAAAAGTTATGACATGCAGCCGCAAGTAACACAACTTCCTAATCGTATTGAGAAGTGTTTCTTTATTTGTCCTCATTGTAATCATGAACATGTAGCTGCGTACGTGAATGATAAGATTCGTAAGTATCAAGCAGATATAGCAAAGTGTCATGAGCGGATTAATAAAAAGAATCTTGCTATTGAAGATGAAATGAAACGGTTAAGGAAAAGGTTTGAAAGAACAAAGTGAGAGGTGAAGTGAGTTTGAAAATGCCATTAACAAAGCATTGGTGTTTAGATAGAAACTGCGGATTCGAAGAGACTTCTCATAAGATACGTGACGGTTGGAAATGTCCTCATTGCAACGGGCCAATGACGTTTCAACAGTTGAATAAGAAAAAAGAAAGCGCCAAATAATGGTGCTTTTTATTTTGGAGGGATGAAGGATGAATGAACAGGAATTAAAAGTGAAGAAGAAAGATAGCATCTATCTTAGACCAACACATCCTCATAAAATTGACGGAAGTAAAATCAAAACGTTAGAGGACGTAATTAAGATTTTAAGGTTGATGGATATTCGTTTGGATGACAAGGCAGTCAAGGGGTTAGAACACTTAATTGAAAAGGATAACAAAACAAAGGAGGATGAATGATGGATAATCGATATCTTGAAATGAAATGTGATGAATTAGAAAAGAGCGTTAGTGATTTACAAAAAGATAATGCTGGTCTGAAACAAGCGTTGCTAGAAGTTTCGTCAAAGTTAGAAGTGGTAAATAGAAAGGTCAGTATGTTAGAGGAAGGATTAGCAACGAAAGCTGATATCACACATGTTTAACCAATGATTAAACAATCTGAGGAGGATTCACAAAATGGCTAATAACAAATTAATTATTGAAGTAACTGCGGATACAACTGAAGCATTAGAAGGTATCAAGGAAGTAACTCAGGCAGCTAATGAATGTGCAGATGCATTAGAAAAGTTGGAACAAGCGTTGGGTAAGTTTAAAAGGAAAGCTGAACCAGTTGAAGTATCGTTTGATATAAAAACAATTGCCCAATCCACACTTGAACAGACGGCAGACTTTATTAATTTACAAGCAAATAAACTAGATATAAAACGCTCGGCCCGATATTAATCATTGTAGGCGCCGCTCTAAATTATGCAGCGTCTTGTTTGTTGAGAGAAGGTAAGGAGTGAGGAGAGATGAAGAAGCCACTTAGACCATGCTGCGAATTCCATTGCTATAATCTCACGCGTGAAAGATATTGTGAGGAACATAGATACAAAGAAAAGGAAACGCAACAAGACAAGAATAGATACTATGACCGATTCAAACGAGATAAGGAGAGCACGGCTTTCTATAAATCAAAGGCATGGGAAAGGTTAAGAGAGCAAGCACTAATGAGAGACAAAGGGTTGTGCCTACATTGTAAGAACAATAGAAAGATTAAAGTTGCAGATATGGTTGACCATATCATTCCAATCAAGATTGAACCAAGCTTAAAACTTAATTTAGAAAATTTACAATCGCTTTGTAATCCATGTCACAATAGAAAAACAGCAGAAGACAAAAAGAAATACGGGTAGGGGTGGGTCAAAAAACATTCAGGACGGTCTTCCCGTACCGCCGCCCCCTCAACTTCGCAGAAAAATCCGTTTTTGCATATTTTTTTAAGGGGGTGTAATCATGGCTGGAAGAAATAAACAACCACTCTCTGTTATACAGGGAAAAGGTAGATCAAATCACATTACAAAAAGTGAGAAAAATAGACGAGAAAAACAAGAAGAAGCATTGCGGGGGCATACTGATAAAATTGAAGCTCCTTCTTATTTGACCGCGGCACAAAAAAGAGAATTCGATACTTTAGCCGCTGAATTAGTCAGGTTGAAAATTTTCAGCAACTTAGATGTGGACAGTTTAGCAAGGTATATCGATTCTAAAGACCAGTATATAAAAATAGTTCGCCTACTAAGAAAAACAAAACCTACAGATGATTTTAAATTGTATTCTCAAATGCAAAGAAGTAAGAATCTTTTATTTAATGAATGTCGTTCTTCAGCTAGTGATTTAGGTTTGACCATTACATCCCGCTTAAAATTAGTTATTCCAGAAGCAGATACTTCACAACAAAAACAAAGTGAAGCGCAAAAGCGTTTTGGTGATCGTATATGAACTGGATAATGGAACGGGTTTTTGCATATTGCGAGGATATTTTAAGCGGAAAAATAAATAGTTGTAAAAAACATCGTTGGGCCATCGAACGATTTATAAGGGATTATGAGGAGTGTCAAAGTGAAGACAGTCCTTTTTATTTTGATGGAGAGATAGCAGAGGATTTTTACTGGTTTGCAAAGGAATTTAAGCACGTTGAAGGGATTTTGGCAGGTGAATCCGTAGAATTAACTGATTTTCAATTGTTTCTAGCGGCTAATATTTTCGGATTCAAAAAGAAAATAAATGGAGCAAGGCGATTTAGAAAAGTTTTTATTCAATTAGCGCGTAAAAATGCTAAATCTCAGTTTCTTGCTATTGTAGCAGCTTTTTGTACATTTATTGGAGAAGAAAAACAACGTGCTTATATCGCTGGATGGACAAGGGACCAATCATCTGAAGTTTATGAGGCTGTAAAAACAGGGATCAGTTCTAGCGAATTGTTAGAAGGGAAATGGAAAGAAGCTTACAGCACTATTGAAATATTTAAAAATGGCTCAGTTGTCGTTCCACTTTCAAAAGAAGCTAGAAAAACTGGTGATGGTAAAAACCCGTCTCTTGGAATTGTCGATGAATATCATGCACATGAAACTGATGAAATTTACGATGTTTTATCGTCTGGTATGGTGGCAAGGAAAGAGCCGTTAATGTTTATCATAACAACAGCTGGTTTCGACTTATCAAGGCCTTGTTATAGAGAGTATGAGTATGTCAGTGATATCTTAGACCCGTCAAAAAGTGTAGAAAACGATGATTATTTCGTTATGATCTGCGAATTGGAAAAGAATGATGATATCAAAGATGAGTCGAATTGGATAAAAGCAAACCCAATCGTAGCAACATATGAAGAAGGTTTGGAAGGTATACGTTCAGATTTGAAGGTTGCTCTTGATAGACCTGAAAAGATGAGGGCCTTTTTAACAAAAAACATGAATATTTGGGTCGATAAAAAGGACAACGGATACATGGATATGTCAAAATGGCAAAAATGTGAAGTAGATAACCTTGATTTTTCAGGTGCAACTCTTTGGATAGGTTGCGACTTATCAATGACAACGGATTTAACAAGTGTTGGTTGGGTTGGAATGGATGATGAAGGTGATTTTATTGTTGGACAACATTCTTTTATGCCTGAAGCGCGTTTGAAAGAAAAGATGGCTACAGATAAAGTGCGTTATGACTTATGGGCTGAACAAGGATATTTGACTTTAACACCTGGTGAAATGGTTGATTATACAATTGTTGAATCTTGGATAGAAAAATTTTCTAAAGACAAAGAAATTCAAGAGTTTGATTATGATAAATGGAATGCATTGCATCTAGCGCAAAATTTAGAGAATAAAGGGTTTGTTTGCGTGGAAATCCCTCAAAGGATAGCTAATTTATCCATTCCAACTAAAACTTTTCGAGAAAAAGTATATGAAAAGAAAGTTAAACATAATGGAGATCCAGTCCTTTTTTGGGCGCTTAATAATGCTGTTATTAAAATGGATGATCAGGAAAACATTATGATTTCGAAAAAAATAAGTAAAAATCGTATTGATCCAGCAGCAGCGGTATTAAATGCGTTTGCTAGGGCTATGTATGGAGCAAGTGTCAGGTTTGATGTATCTGAATTTGCGAATAAAGACTTTCTAGGCAAGTTATGGAACTAGGGAGGGGGTGAACATGTGAAAATAGTGGATTCAGTTAAAAAGTTCTTTAATTTTGAAAAACGTCAAACATCGCAGGTAATAGAGTTAAATAAAGATGATGAAAAATTATTAGAATGGTTAGGGATTTCTCCAAGTGATATTAGCGTTAAAGGCAAAAATGCTTTAAAAGTTGCTACAGTCTTTGCATGTATCAAAATACTATCTGAATCTGTATCAAAGTTACCCTTGAAAATATATCAGGAAGATGAATACGGAATTCAACGCGGGACTAAGCATTATCTCAATAATTTATTGAGACTAAGGCCTAATCCGTACATGTCTAGCATGAATTTTTTTGGGGCATTAGAAGCTCAAAAAAATTTATATGGCAATAGCTACGCTAACATAGAATTTGATAGAAAAGGGAAAGTACAAGCGCTATGGCCAATAGATGCCTCTAAAGTGACAGTGTACATTGATGACGTTGGTTTATTAAATTCCAAAACTAAAATGTGGTATGTGGTAAATACGAATGGACAACAAAGAGTATTAAAGCCGGAAGAGATTCTGCACTTTAAAAACGGAATAACTCTTGATGGTCTAGTTGGTGTCCCTACAATGGAATATTTAAAGTCCACATTAGAAAATTCAGCTTCAGCTGATAAATTCATAAATAACTTTTACAAACAAGGGTTACAGGTAAAGGGATTAGTTCAATATGTCGGTGATTTAAATGATGATGCGAAGAAGATTTTCCGAGAGAATTTTGAATCAATGTCTAGTGGTCTTCAAAATAGTCATCGTATTGCATTAATGCCAGTAGGATATCAATTTCAGCCTATTTCATTAAATATGTCAGATGCTCAATTTCTTGAAAATACTGAGCTTACTATTAGGCAAATCGCCACTGCATTCGGCATTAAAATGCATCAATTAAACGATTTGAGTAAAGCGACTTTAAATAATATTGAGCAGCAGCAACAACAATTTTATACCGATACATTGCAAGCTACTTTAACGATGTATGAGCAAGAAATGACGTATAAGTTATTTTTAGACAGCGAGTTGGATAAAGGGTTTTATTCAAAATTCAATGTAGATGCTATTTTAAGAGCGGATATCAAAACGAGATATGAAGCTTACAGGACAGGTATTCAAGGTGGTTTCCTTAAACCTAACGAAGCTAGAAGTAAGGAAGATTTACCACCAGAAGTTGGTGGGGATCGTTTACTTGTTAATGGAAATATGTTGCCGATTGATATGGCTGGACAGGCATATTTGAAGGGAGGTGATACTAATGGAGAAGTCAGCAAAGAAGGAAATGAAGGAAATTAGAGCTTTACCAATGACTATTGAAGTCCGTGAAGTTAATGAGGACGAAGGAAAACGAACAATTTCGGGATCGATAAAATATAACAATGAAAGTGCTGAAATGCGTGACTGGTGGGGAGATACTTTCGTAGAAGAGATTGCAGAGGGAGCTTTTGATGAAAGTTTAAAAGTTCGCGATGTTGTAGGTTTATGGTCTCACGACACTTCTCAAGTATTAGGAAACACTAAAAGTAAAACATTACGAATCGAAAATGATAAGAAAGAATTGCGGTTTGAATTAGATATTCCTAATACAACTGTCGGGAATGATGCGTGGGAATTAATTAAGCGCGGAGATGTTGATGGAGTTTCTTTTGGAATGAAGGTTACAAAAGATAAATGGTCATCGGAGGAACGTGAAAATGGAAAGGTTTATAAACGTTCGATTTTGAATGCCGAACTATATGAAATATCACCGGTTGCATTTCCCGCATATCCAACGAATGAAGTAAGTGTACGTTCATTGGATGATTTTAAAGCTGGAGAAAAGCGAGTAGCTGATGAGTTTAGGAAAAGAAAACTAGAAATCGAACTAGAGCTTATATAAGGCTCTTTTTTTATTGATAAATTTAAGGAGTGATTTGAATGTCAAAAGAATTACGTGAATTATTAGCCAAGTTAGAAGGAAAAAAGGAAGAAGTACGCTCTCTTATGGGAGAAGATAAAGTGGCAGAAGCAGAACAAATGATGGAAGAAGTACGATCACTACAGAAAAAAGTTGATTTACAGCGCTCATTAGATGAATCAGAAAGGGAAGAGCGAAATAATGGCCGAGAAGTTGAAACACGTAATGTAGATGGTGAAATGGAATACCGTGATGTATTTATGAAAGCATTACGCAATAAATCGTTAAGCGCTGAAGAGCGTGAATTTCTTGAAAATGATTTAGAAAAACGGGCAATGTCTGGATTAACAGGGGAAGATGGAGGCCTTGTCATTCCTCAAGATATTCAAACGAAAATCAATGAATTATCTCGTTCATTTGATGCACTTGAGCAATATGTAACGGTTGAGCCAGTGCGTACACGTTCAGGTTCAAGGGTGTTAGAGAAAAATTCAGACATGGTACCATTTGTTGAAATCACTGAAATGGGTGAAATTCCAGAAACGGATAATCCGAAATTCTCAAACGTAGAGTATGCAACGAAAGATAGAGCAGGTATTTTACCATTATCTCGTTCATTACTTAAAGATAGTGATCAAAATATCTTAAAGTATGTAACTAACTGGTTAGGTAAAAAATCTAAAGTTACACGAAATGTATTAATTTTGGGTGTGATTGAAAAATTAGCAAAACAGGCAATTAAATCTCTAGATGACATTAAAGATGTACTAAATGTTAAATTAGACCCAGCAATCTCTCCAAATGCTATTTTACTTACAAATCAAGATGGTTTTAACTACTTAGATAAGTTAAAAGATAAGGATGGAAAATATATTTTACAACCTGATCCAACTCAACCAAACAGAAAGTTATTTAATGGCAGCAACCCAGTTGTAGTTATTTCAAATCGTTTCTTAAAAACAAAAACTAAAAAAGCGCCACTTATCATTGGGGACTTAAAAGAGGCAATTGTATTATTTAAACGAGAAGATATGGAACTTGCTTCTACAGATGTAGGGGGCAAGGCTTTTACTCGTAATACATTAGATTTAAGAGCAATTCAACGTGATGATGTTAAACTATGGGATAACGAAGCGGCTGTATATGGAGAAATTGATTTAAGTACAACGCCAGAACAGCCTCAAGGGTAAGCTAAGGAGGCATTTGAATGCTTGTTACCTTAGAAGAAGCTAAAGAATGGATTCGAGTGGATGGAGATGATGACCCAACTATCACTATGTTAATTAAGGCGGCCGAATTATATATTTACAAAGCAACTGGCAAAACATTTACTCAAACAAGTGAAGATGCTAAGTTGCTTTGTTTATTTTTGGTGGCTGATTGGTATGAAAACCGACTACTTGTAGGTGAAAAAGCCAGTGAAAAAATCAGAACCATTGTTCAAAGTATGATATTACAGCTCCAATATGCTTCAGAGCCTCAGGAGGAAAGCAAATGAATCCTGCAAAATTAGATAAAAGGCTTACGTTTCAAGTGAAAGATGAAAATGCAAAAGGGCCTGACGGTGATCCAATAGACGGCTATAAAGATGCTTTTACCGTATGGGGCTCTTTCGTTTACTTAAAAGGAAGGAAATACTTTGAGGCAGCGGCTGCTAATAGTGAGGTTCAAGGAGAAGCAGAAATCAGAAATCGGGATGATGTAAGTGCAGATATGAAAATTAAGTACAAAAACGTGATTTATGATATTGTTTCCGTTATTCCAACTCAAGATCATACTTTATTAATCATGTGGAAACGTGGTGAAATGAATGGCTGATGGTATAGATTTAGACTTATTAGGATTTGATCGTTTAGTTACTGAATTAAATCAAATGGGGTTACGCGGAGAGGAAATTGAAGATAAGACTCTTGCAGCTGGTGGTGAGAAAATTCGAAAAGCCATTGCAGAAAGAAGTGAACCGAGGAGTTCAAGTCCTAAGAAACCGTCCAAAAGTGAACCTTGGCGCACAGGCCAACATTTGCTTGATAATATACGAGTTACGAGGGCGCGAATGGAAAATGGTGTGAAAACGATTAAGATTGGAATAGACAAAGCGGACCGTTCTCCATATTTCTATGGAAAGTTTTTAGAGTGGGGTACATCAAAAATGCCAGCACATCCATTTATAGAGCCTGGTTTTAATGCTTCAAAAGCGGAAGCTGTACGTGCTATGACAGATATTTTAAAGAACGAAATGAGGTTGAATCTGTGATAAATTTAAGACCTGATATTTTACAAGCTCTTGAGAATGATCAAGAGCTTGTCTCATTGTTAGGTGGAAAACGAATTTATTACCGTAAAGCACAGAAAGCAGAAGAGTTTCCGCGAATTACGTATTTCGAATTAGATAATAGGCCAGACGGATTTGCAGATAATCAAGAGATTGAAAGTGAAATCTTGTTTCAAGTTGATGTTTGGGCGAAGAGTAGTACAACGGCAATCCATCAAAAAGTGAATGAAATCATGAAAAAAATTGGTTTCTCACGTTATGCGGTTGCTGATTTATATGAAGAGGATACACAAATTTTTCATTACGCGATGCGATTCGCGAAAGGAGTGGAGTTATAGATGGCTGGAGAAATTATTAAAATTAGTTCAACTGTCGGTGTAGATAACCTAGTTTATGCAAAGTCATTGAAAGATGATGCAACAGGTGTTGATTACAGTACGGTTAAAAAAATGGAAGGTGCAGTAAAGGTTAAAACATCTAAAAAAGTAGCTACTGAGATTATGTGGAGTGACAATAAAAAATCGGAAATTGCTGAGTCTGATGGTGAGGTTGAGGTTGAAATCGAAGTTCGAGGCCTTTCATTATCAACAAAGGCAGATATCGAAGGATTCCCAGAAGTTACAGATGGCGTATTAGATGAAAAGCGAGAGGGCGAAAAGCCGTATTTAGCAATTGGATGGCGTTTTTTAAAAGCTAACGGAAAGTATCGGTATGTTTGGTTATTAAAAGGGAAACTTTCGCAGGAAGAGGAAGAAGCTGAAACTAAAAAAGATAAGCCAAACTTCCAAACAACGAAATTAAAAGGTTCATTCATCGAACGTGATTTTGATGATAGAACTAAGTTTACAGCGGATGAAGATGAGCCTACATTTACAAAAGCTATTGGAGATAATTGGTTTAAAAAGGTATTCGAGAAGCCTGTGGCACAACCACCAACAGGAAAGTAAGAGGGAGCAAAAGCTCTCTCTTTTTTATTAATTAAGGAGGAATAAATTATGAAATTAATTTTACGAATCAATAACGAAGAAAAAACTTTTAACTTACCAGCATTCATTCCAGCTCGTTTAATTCGCCAAGCTCCTGAACTTGCAGATATTCCAAATAATCCTGAAGCGGCAGATTTAGATAAGATGGTTCAATATGTAGTACAAGTTTATGGTGAGCAGTTTACAGTGGATCAGTATTGGGATGGTGTAGACGCTCGAAAATTTTTATTAACGACAACAAATGTAATTAATGCTCTAGTTAACGAAACCGTAGAGGCAGCGGGTGCGAATCCTGTAACTGATGGAGCAGAAAGCCCAAACGTATAGAGGGAGGAGGGTTGACGTTCAGCGAGTTTATGGATGAACTCTACCTCTCTTTATTGCAACAAGGGTACAAACACCATCACATTGATAATGAGATGGATATTTGGCATTATTTGAGGCTTAATCGGAAAATGCGTGAAAACGGAAATGAAAATCACCAAGACTCCAATTCAAATGAAATAGAAGTGCCAGCAGAAAACATTATTTAACGAGGGAGGTGAGACTATGGCGAATGAAATAAATAATCTGGTCGTTAGACTTTCCCTTGATAATGTAAACTTTCGACAAGGTATCTCGAACTCAGGTCGTGCAGTCAGGACGCTGCAGAATGAGTTGAAATCTGTGAGTACAGGAATGGGTGGGTTTGCTAACGCTAGTCAGCAAACACAAGCGAAATTGAATACGCTCACTCGACTAATTGAAGCTCAGAAAGAAAAAGTTAAAGCATTACGCCAAGCTTATGATCAGAATAAAGCTAAATTAGGGGAGAATGATGCTGCAACTCAGCGGTACGCTGCACAAGTCAATAAAGCCGTTGCAGATTTAAATAGATTTGAGAATGAACTCAAACAAGTGAATCGTCAGGCTCAACAAACAGCAATGGATAAATTAAATAATTCATTGAAATCTTTACAAGCTGAATTCCAAGCGGTTACAACTGGAATGCATGGATATACCAATGCTACTGAACAGACGCGAGCAAAAATTGAAGTTCTATCTCGTATGGTAGATAAACAAAAGGAGAAAATTAGGGAACTTCAGTCAGCTTATAATCGAGCTAAAACTGAAGAAGGGGAAGCAAGTCAGTCAGCGCAACGTTATGCAGAACAAATTCATAGGGCAACCGCTGAATTAAATCGATTTGAACAAGGATTACGACAGTCAAATCATGAACTCGAGCAACAAGGGAATCGGCTACTGAATTTTGGAAATCGTATGGAAACACTGGGCAATCATTTGCAAAATGCAGGAAGTCAAATCGGTATTGTCTTTGGTGGAATGACGTATGCAATAGGACGTGGTTTAAAGTCCGCAATTACAGAATCTATGAATTTTGAACAGCAAATGGCCAATGTTAAAGCTGTATCTGGTTCTACTGGAGAAGAAATGAAAAAATTAAGTGAATTAGCTGTCAACATGGGGGAAACAACAAAGTATTCTTCTGTAGAAGCGGGAAAAGGTATTGAGGAATTAATAAAGGCTGGTGTCAGTTTAACAGATATTATTAACGGAGGTCTATCAGGCGCTCTGAACTTGGCAACTGCTGGGGAACTAGATTTAGGTGAAGCGGCAGAAATCGCATCAACGGCTTTAAATGCGTTTAAAGCAGATCATCTTTCAGTAGCGGATGCAGCTAACATATTATCAGGTGCAGCAAACGCATCAGCAACAGATGTACGAGAATTAAAATATGGTCTTGCTGCTTCTTCAGCAGTAGCGGCAGGAGCAGGGATGACGTTTAAAGATACAGCTACAACTTTGGCGGTATTCGCGCAAAATGGTTTAAAAGGTTCAGATGCAGGTACTTCATTAAAAACCATGCTCATGCGTTTAAATCCAACAACAAAAGAAGCATATAACAAAATGAGAGATTTAGGTCTTATAACATACAACGCGCAGGCTGGATATGATTTTCTTGTTAAAAATGGTATACAACCAGCGTCAAGGAGCGTTGGCGATATTGAACAAGCTCTAGAAGGATATGTAATGAAAATAGAAGGTGCGAAAAAGTGGAATGACAAGTGTGATACGACATTCCGTGAATTAGCCACGAGTTCAGCTTTCTTATCATCAAAATTTTATGATCAACAGGGGCATATTCAAAGTTTAGAAAATATTTCAGGGACACTTCATGAATCGATGAAAGGTTTAACAGATCAGCAACGAAGTATGGCTTTAGAAACGTTATTCGGTTCGGATGCCGTACGTGGTGCGACTATTCTCTTTAAAGAAGGAGCAAATGGAGTCAATGAGATGTGGGATGCAATGTCTAAAGTTACGGCTGCTGATGTTGCAAAAACAAAGATTGATACTCTCCAAGGAAGAATTGTTTTATTAGATTCAGCATTTTCTACAATGAAAAAGACAATTGGTGATGCACTTGCTCCTGTAGTTAGTGCTTTTGTTGCTGGTTTGCAAAAACTTGTCGATGGATTCAACTCTTTACCTGCGCCTGTACAAAAGGCAATAGCAATTACAGGTGGTATTGTCCTTGCTTTAACAGCTGTTGCTGCTGCAATCGGTGTAGTTTTAGCTGCAGTTGGGATGGTTATGTCAGGTATTGGAGCGTTAGCAACATCATTAGGAATTGCTGGTGGTGCTGCAGGTCTTGCTGGTGCTGCGGTAGGTATGTTAGGAAGCGCATTAGGAGTGCTTCTTGGGCCTGTTGGTTTAATAGCAGCCGCTCTTATTGGAACTGGAGTTGTCGCATATAAGGCGTATCAAAAAGCAACTGAAGATAGTATTGCTTCAGTTGATCGCTTTGCTACGAATACAGAAGGGAAAGTAAGCGCATCGACTAAGAAAGTTCTTGGCGAGTATTTCAAGTTATCTGATGGTATTAGACAAAAGTTAACTGAAATTAGATTGAATCATGAGGTAATAACTGAAGAACAGTCACAAAAGTTGATTGGTCAATATGATAAATTGGCTAATACAATAATTGAAAAAACCAATGCAAGGCAGCAAAAAGAAATAGAAGGACTTAAAAAGTTCTTTGCTGATTCATATGTATTAACTGCTGAAGAAGAGAACAAACGAATTGAACAGTTAAATCAGCACTATGAACAAGAAAAGCTAAAAACACAAGAAAAAGAAAATAAAATTAAAGAAATTCTACAAACAGCCGCTAGGGAAAATAGAGAATTAACAACATCCGAACGCACCTCGTTACAAGCATTACAAGATGAAATGGACAGAGTTGCTGTCGAGCACATGTCTAAAAATCAAATGGAGCAAAAGGTTATTCTTGAAAATATGCGTGTGCAGGCTAGTGAAATTTCAGCTAGACAGGCAGCGGAAGTCGTCGAGAATAGCGCTAAAGCAAGGGATAAAGTCATTGAAGATGCGAAAAAAACCCGTGATGAAAAAATTGCTGAGGCGATTCGTCAGCGTGATGAAAATAAAACAATTAATGCTGATGAAGCGAATGCAATCATTGCTGAGGCAAAACGTCAGTATGATAGTACAGTTTCTACAGCGCGAGACAAACATAGAGAAATTGTTAGTGAAGCAAAAGCACAAGCTGGTGAACATGCAAATCAGGTAGACTGGGAAACTGGCCAAGTGAAATCGAAATATCAAGTTATGAAAGATGATGTTATTCGAAAAATGAAAGAAATGTGGTCAGATGTTACTAACAAATATGAAGATATGAAAAACTCTGCAAGTAGCAAGGTAGAAGAAATAAAAAATACAGTTTCAAGAAAATTTGAAGAGCAGAAAAAAGCTGTTAGTGATAAAATGCGGGAGATAAAGAGCGATATTGAAGAAAAGTGGAATACAGTTGAAAAATTTTTTAGTACTATAAATCTACGTTCCATTGGTAAATCCATTATAGAAGGTCTCGAAAGAGGGTTGGATGATGCGACAGGTGGTTTATATAGTAAGGCGAAAAGCATTGCTGGAGAGATTAAAAAGACTATTTCTGGAGCACTAGAAATTAACAGTCCGTCTAAAGTGATGATTCCAGTCGGCAGCGCAGTTCCAGAAGGTGTTGGAGTTGGTATGGATAAGGGGAAACGATTTGTTGTGGATGCAGCAAAGAATGTAGTTGGAACTGTCAAAAAACAGATGAATAATATGCCATCTGTATTTGATTTTGGATTCCAAACAAATCAATATAGTATCCCACAAAATACGTTTGGCAATTTTAACGGATATACGCAACCGCAATTAGCTTATAACAACCCATCTATGGCAAAAACTATATTCCCAGATAGAGCGGGTAGAGAACAAGAACTGAAATTAACTGTAAATATGACAAATGTTTTAGATGGAAAAGAGCTTGCAAATGGAAGTTACACTTACACTACAAAACTTCAAGATCGTGAACAAAAAAGAAGAGCGGAATTTTAAGGGTGGTGAGCACGTTGGGGAAACTTAGTTTTACTTTTAATAATATTAGAAAAGATTATATTCAAATGCTAGTCGGAAGAAAACGTCCTTCGTGGGCTCCAGTTAAAAGAAAATTAGTAAGAGTCCCTCATCGCGCAGGGGCTCTTTTTATTAATACAGAAACAGAGGAACGTCGTATTGATGTTCCTCTTGTCATTAAAGCAAAAAAAGATATGGCGGATTTACAAAAGATAAAAGAAGATTTAGCAGATTGGCTATATACAGAGCAACCAGCTGAACTTATTTTTGATGATGAGTTAGACAGGACTTATTTAGCATTAATTGATGGTTCTGTCGATTTGGATGAAATAGTCAATAGAGGTAGAGGTGTTATTACTTTTGTTTGTCCAATGCCGTATAAATTAGGTAAACAAAATACTCATACGTTTACTCAAAACTGGTCCACTGAAATCACTACTTCTTTCGTCAATCAAGGTAATGTAGAAGCGCCTCCAATTATTGAGATTGAGGCCAAGAAACCGAGTACATTTTTAGATGTATGGTTTGGTGAGTATCCGTATAATCGTGATTATTTTAGGATCGGTTATCCGTTGAAAACAGAGCAACTACCTGTTGAAAGAAATCAAAGGCTTATATGGGATGAAATGGCTACCACTGTAGGTTGGAGTAAAGTCAGTTCGATGGAAGATGGCGAACCGATTGGCGAAATGAAATCAGATAAATATCAATTTTATTGTTCTGATTTTGGTACTAGTGCAGGGAAAGGGTGGCATGGTGCAGCTGTAAAAAAAAATATCCCCGGTGGCCCAGTACAAGATTTTATTATGCAAGCTTACGTTACATGTAAGAGTAAAAGAATCAATGAAATGGGACGGGTTGAGATAGCTATATTGGACGAAAATAGCAAGGTGCTTTCAAAAATTGCTATGTCTGATGTGTTTTGGCAAGCTGAACAAAATTTTGGAACAATGGTAATTGGATATGATAATAAGCCGGGAAAAATAGGTTTGATTTATGAGAGTGGTGATTATCCGAATACATGGAATCAATATTACGGAAGATTATGGATAGCTAGAACGGGAAATGTATGGGAGGCTTATATTTCGAAATTCCTACCGGGGACAGAAAAGGATGATTCAGAACGATTTGCAAGGTGGACTGATGAAAATAACTATCACATGGAAAAAGCAGCACAAATTCAGATCAGTATTATGCAATGGCAGGATGTACCGCCAGTAGAAGCAATGACCGTTTCAGATTTAAAATTCTGGAAAGTGAATTTAAATACTCAAAATAATCCGCCTTACATTTTTGATACGGGAGACAAGGTTATAATCGATACAGAAAAAAGTCTTGTAACCATTAACGGTAAAAACGCGATTAATTTAAAAGACATTTTTAGTAATTTTCCAACTGTAATACGTGGTGAGAATCGTATCGATATAATGCCACCAGATGTTAAAGCAACTGTTAGTTATAGGGAGCGATACAGATGAGAACACCAAGCGGGATTTTGCATGTTGTGGATTTCAAAACAGATCAAATCGTTGCAGCTATTCAGCCAAATGACTATTGGGATGACAAAAGGCATTGGGAACTGAAAAACAATGTTGATATGTTGGATTTTGCTGTCTTTGATGGAACAACTCATTCGGCTACGTTACAACAACAAAATCTTGTTCTAAAAGAAGTTCGCGATGGAAGAGTCGTACCATATGTCATTACAGAAACAGAGAAGAATTCAGACAAACGATCCATTATCACATATGCTTCAGGAGCTTGGGTTCAAATTGCTAAATCAGGCATTATAAAACCACAAAGGATAGAAGGTAAAACAGTAAACGAATTTATCGATATGGCTCTTGTAGGCATGAAATGGAAACGTGGAAAAACAGATTATGCAGGTTTTCATACTATGACCATTGATGAATTTATGGATCCGTTAACCTTTTTGAAGAAAATAGCTTCTTTGTTCAAATTAGAAATTCAATATCGTGTTGAGGTTCAAGGGTCACAAATAGTTGGATGGTATGTCGATATGATTCAAAGGCGTGGCCGAGACACTGGCAAAGAAATAGAGTTAGGTAAAGATTTGATAGGTGTTACACGTATTGAACATTCAAGAGATATTTGTACAGCGTTAGTCGGATTTGTAAAAGGTGAAGGCGATAGTGTAATCACTATTGAAAGTATTAACAGGGGACTTCCGTATATTGTCGATAATGATGCATTTCAACGATGGAACGAACGTGGTAAGCATAAGTTTGGTTTTTATACGCCAGAAACAGAAGAGTTAAATATGACGCCACAACGTTTAATGACGTTAATGGAAATAGAACTGAAAAAACGTATTAATTCTTCAGTTTCGTATGAAGTAGAGGCACAATCAATCGGTCGCATTTTCGGACTAGCGCATGAACTAATCAATGAAGGAGATACAATCCGAATCAAAGATACAGGCTTCACACCTAAGCTATATCTTGAAGCGCGTGTTATTGCTGGTGACGAATCATTCACTGATCCTGCACAAGATAAATACGAATTTGGGGATTATAGAGAGATAGTAGACCAAAACGAGGAATTACGGAAGATTTACAACCGAATCCTTAGTAAATTCGGTGAGAAACAAGAAATGCTGGATCAGCTAGATAAATTGGTGAAAGAAGCTAATGAAACAGCAAGTAACGCTAAGAAAGAATCAGAAGCAGCGAAAACACTTGCCGAAAAGGTACAAGAGAATATTAAAAATAATACTGTTGAAATTATAGAAGCTAAGAATCCACCGACAACAGGTCTTAAACCTAATAAAACGCTTTGGCGTGATATGAGTAACGGAAAGCCCGGCATTTTAAAAATATGGACAGGTACAGCTTGGGAATCGGTTGTACCAGATGTTGAATCAGTTAAGAAAGAAACACTTGAGCAGGTTAATAAAAATATTGAGGTCACAAAAACAGAATTAAACCAAAAGGTACAAGAAGCACAGAATCAAGCTACAGGACAATTCAATAAAGTACAGGAAGGTTTACAAGGTGTCAGTCGTACAATTTCTAATATCGAAAATAAACAAGGTGAAATCGATAAGAAAGTAACTCAGTTTGAACAGGATTCTAATGGATTTAAAACTTCTATTGAATCGTTAACGAAAAAAGATACCGACATTAGCAATAAATTAAATACAGTTGAAACAACTGTAGAAGGTACAAAGAAGAGTATTTCTGATGTGCAACAAACAACAAGTGAACTAAAGAAAACAACTACTGAAATAGAAGAAAAAGCTGGGAAAATCAGTGAGAAGTTGACGAGTGTAGAAACAAAGGTTAATAGTGATAAAGCTGGTGGACGTAACCTTTTACTAAAATCAAATATTAAATATGAAAAAACAGACTATCTAATCAATCAATATACTCTAACTGAAAATTTCTTTGCGGGTGAAGAATATACCTTTGTAATTAAAGGGAGTGTCCCACAAGGACAGAAATTTGGAATTTGGCAGAATGGTGGATCTAGCAATGTTGGATATGCAACAAGTGTTTACGCGAATGGAATAACTTATGTAACCTTCAAAGCAGTTGCAGCTACAAGTGGAAATGAACGAAAGTTAAGCTTATATAACTATCCGAGTAGCACTACGAAATCTATTGTGGAATGGGTTGCCTTGTATAAAGGGAATAAGCCACAAGATTGGACAGCGCCGCCTGAAGAACAGGTAACAACGGATGAGTTCACTCAGAAAACAACTGAAATTGCAAAAAGCGTGGATGGAATTAAAGAAACAATTACAAAAGTGGAAAACAATCAAAGTGGATTTGATAAGCGTGTTGCAACTGTAGAAAAAGATGCAACTACCATTAAACAAAATGTCTCTCTAATACAAAATACGCAGACGGAACAAGGAAAACAATTACAAGAGGCGAAAGCTGGATGGGAAAATACTGCGAAAGCACTTGAAGGTAAAGTTGAGCTTAAACAAGTAGAGGATTATGTTGCGGGGTTTAAGATTCCAGAGTTGAAGCAGACAGTTAATCAAAATAAACAAGATTTATTAGATGAATTAGCTAATAAGCTTGCAACTGAACAATTTAACCAGAAGATGACTTTAATCGATAATCGTTTCACTATCAATGAGCAGGGGATCAACGCAGCAGCCAAAAAGACAGAAGTATATACAATAGAGCAAGCAAATGGACAATTTGCAAAAGATTCTTATGTAAGAGATATGGAAACCCGTCTTCAGTTAACTGAAAAGGGTGTTAGCATATCTGTAAAAGAAAATGATGTAATCGCAGCATTCAATATGAGTAAAGAAAACATTACTTTGAATGCGAACAGAATTAACTTAAAAGGTTTTATTACAGCGAGCCATATTAAAGGACAAGTTTTAGAAGGAGTAACACTTAAAACAAGCGGAAATAGATTTGTTGAAATAAATAAGCAAGACATGAAGATTTTCGATGCAGATAAGCCACGTGGTTATATAGGATTTATGGAAACAAATGATGGAAGTATTCAACCTTCATTAGTCCTTGGTTCTGATAATAGAAAATACGCTGGTACAGGATCGTTTTATATTTATCAAGTCATGCCGCGAATTAATGGAGTCGATCAACCTTCTAAAGCATATGCAAAATTTGGGATTTCTAAAGGAGAAAATGCAGAAGGAACTAATGTTTGGTCAAACTATATTCAAATGCATAATGACGGTGGACATCTGAGCGTATATTCAGATGGACAATTTCGTTTTCAAAACTTGAATAATATTATTTTTGAATCTGAAGGATGGGCTCCAGGATATGGTTACTTCTCTGTAACTACAACTGAGCCGCATATTTTTACAAATAACTGGGGGCAGTTTACTTTCAAAAGAAAAGGCAGTGACTATAAAATACATTTCGTAAACGGCGCCACCGATCATGATTTAATCATGGGTAATGCAATGATAAGGTCAAGTTTTGTACAAGGTTATAACAATGGCTTACAGATTAAAGATATGATGGGTCAGGGATGGAAAGATATAGAATTAAGGACATTACGAGCGCAAGAGAATATTAGTGCTACTGGTCAAATGTGGGCGAAAGCATTTAACCCTACGTCAGCTAGAAATATGAAAGAAAATATAAAAGATATCCCTTTCTCAGCTCTTGATAAAATCATGAATTTGGCTATTAAACAATACAACTTTAAAGATGATATGTATGATCTGTATCAAATGCGTGTGAACAAGCCGGAAGAACAAACAGAACCATATACAACGAGAGATATCGAAACCTATTTCGGCATGATTGCAGACGATACTGAAGATATATTTACAGATAAAGAGAAACGGGCCATTAATCTATATAATACTGTCTCTATTTTCATTGCAGCTTTTCAACAACAGTATCGTGAATTTATCCATTTAACAGAACAGGTTAAAAAGAATACCGAAGAGTTAAGTGTAGTTAAAGAAGAAAATATACAATTAAAAGAGCAGGTTAATATACTTACAATTAACGTGTCCACATTAACTGATTTAGTTCAAAAATTAATAAACGAGAAACCAGAGCAGCAGTTATAAGCTGGTCTTTTTTCTTACGATTAGTCAACCTATATTTTTAGATTTTTAATCGACTAGATATTAAAAAATACAGGTATTTATTCTCATGCATACCAAATACCCCTAATATGGATTCGTTT